>MWEV01000211.1 GCA_002071245.1 Deltaproteobacteria bacterium ADurb.Bin026 | reverse complement strand
ACACATAAATGGTTTAAAGATACATCGTGGATAAAAGGGCTACCCAAGAAGTAGGAAAGGGTAATCTTATTTTATTGAAATCGTCCGTTAAACTTATTATAATCGTAACCAATGCCCCCGTAGCTCAGGCGGATAGAGCGACGGTTTCCTAAACCGCAGGCCGCATGTTCGAGTCATGCCGGGGGCATTCTTTTTTGCTTCAAAAATTGATCCCACCATTTCAAATGATCGTTTTTTCCATTTTTAGTTTCTGTTTTTAAACGCAGATATAAGATTGCATCAGGAAAGCCCGGCTTGTCGATTATTGAATGAGGATGTCTATGCGGTACTGTACGAAATGATTGTTGTAAAGAAAGAATGTTATGAACTGTATTACTGATGCGTTTTGGCAATGTCACAGTTTTACAAATGTTTTTTAATGTATCCTTGCAAACATTTTCCAATGCCTGTTTATATGGTACATTGTTTTTGTGTTTTACTAACGCATCAGCTTCAATGAAAGGACCTAAAAAAAATGTTAAAAACAGTTCAATGGATAGGACTTTTCCATCTTTATATAATTTATCCAAATAATCAAGATTGTTATAAATTAGACTCATATTTTTCCTACTTAGACTTATCCACCGTAATATGTCTGGGAATAGGGCAGATAACAAACCGCTTTTTATAAAGAGATGGAAAACCTTTTTAGAGAATCCAAATAAAAAAAGTTTTTGAATCTCTTCATAAAGTCTTGCCGGTGAAACATTTGATATAGTGTAAGACAGATTGCAAATGGCTTCCCAAACAATATTTTCTATAACAAAATTATGAGATGCTGAAAAACGAATTGCACGAAGCATCCTTACAGGATCCTCTTTAAACCTTGTATAAGGGTCTCGTATAGTTCGAATTAGTCTTTGGTTGAGATCAATGATTCCATCGCAATAGTCAACTATAGAGAAATCGGCAATATTGTAGGCAAGGGCATTGATTGTAAAATCTCGACTGAGCGCATCTTCCTCAGGCGTACCAAAAAGATTATCACGAAGAATCATCCCGTTTTCATCTTTTATATGGTAACGTTTTTCTTTATTGTTATCAGATATTTCTCCGATTGTTGTTTGGTGAGGATTGATTGTACTGCGGAACGTTGAAACTTCTATTATTTCATCTTTAAAGTGTATGTGGGCAAGCCTGAAGCGACGGCCAACAAGTCGACAATTACGAAAAAGCCTTTTAATTTGTCCTGGAGTTGCGTTTGTAGCAATATCGAAATCTTTTGATTTACGCCCAAGCAGAATATCGCGCACACACCCCCCAACTAAATATGCAATAAAACCTCTTCGATGAAGATGATACAGGATATACAAGGCATTTGGGCTTATTTGTTTTCTCGAGATGCAATGTTCTTTTCTTGGGATAATTTTAGGTTCCATATTGCCTTTTTAAAGCATTATCAGCAATCTAACATCTTATCGTTTAATGTCTTTTTTCGTGCCATGTTTCTCGTGCTATACTTTGGATCACCTGTAATGTTTTTTTTAATGGAAATGAATGTTGGAACGTGTTTTGCTTCAAGAATAGTTATTCCTTCATTTGTTCCCTTATAACTATCCAGCTCAAAATATTGATTATTCCATAAAAAGCAAATACGTTCCTTTTCCACAACCGTTGTTTTCGGATCGATCAGGTTCTTTAGTGTGTGGAATTCCTGTTCTGTTATAAGTTCTTCTTCCTCAATATAACTTTCATTTTCTTTATTGATCTTTTTTCTTGTGAGAAAATAGAGATATGAGCCATTTTGACCCCTTTTTCTTATTCTGACCTGTTCTTTGCGGTCTTTTGCACGAAGATATATTTCGCTGATTTGTATATTTTGATGTACTGGGAGCTTTTTATAATCAACATCCTTAACCAAAAATCTATCATTTTTTTCAACAAATGTTGGTATATTAAGGATCTGTGAAATTGCGGCAAAGGCTCTTTTTATCTTTCCTTCAAAATCTGTTCTGTTGTCAATAATTTTGAAATGTGGATGTCCGAGCCAACTTTCACGTATTCCGTGATCAAAACGGAGTGCCTCCTCTGGGGTTTCTAAACGCGCTGAATTATTTTCTCCGCTATAAAATTCAATAGCCCCGTCTGCTGCTGTAACAAGGTGGATTACACCGTTGTATCTGTCCCGAAGGCCAACCTCGTTTAAACCTCTTTTTCTTAATATTGCATTGAAATCGTCACGAGATACGAATGCTTTAACATCCATGATGCCTCTGTCAAGGAGAATTACCTTTTTTTTACCAGGGAATATTTTTGTAACTGTCCTTTTGTATGTTTCTTCAAAGGCAAGTTGCATGTCGAAAATGGCCTCTTCGAACAAAACGATTTGTTTTCGTTTATCCATTTTTCGGCGGTCAATCCCATTATTGGTTATCAATGTTGCTGTTTCAGGTATTACAAAAACCATAAAACCATGATCTGACAATTTTTCAGTTAAATGAGCGAGGGAAGAGCTTTTGCCGGAACATGGCCCCCCCGTAAGAACAATCATACTAACCGGTTCGATAAGGAGATTACCCATAATTTTCTCGCACAATCATAATACTACAGGTTTTTTGATTTAGCATTATTTTTTACGACGCACCGGCTCTGCTATAAAATGTTGTACAACAATCGGTCTATTTTCGATTTGAAAGGAACGAACATGCCCCTGAATTTCCCGGTCGGAGATGGTAAAGCGTTCATGCTGGCGCAAATGCTCTAACCAAGATTCAACAATGAAGGATTCAATATAGTGTCCCGGAGTTTCTATATCATGAAAAAGATTCCATTTTATCGCCCCGTCTCTCATGCGAATCGTTTTCATTTTTCCCATCGCATCTTTGAAGGCATCAGAATGTAGTTGGTCTATATGATATTCAACAACAACCAATAATGGTCCTTCTTCTAAATACGGTGGTTTTTCTGTTGCTAACACAGGCCAATTTTGTGAAGGTGTAAGATCGAGCCCGTCTCCGCTTGAAAGTTTATATCTCCAGGAAAAAAATGTTCCTGCAATGGTCATAATCGATGTACCTATCATTGTTTCAGAGATGCTGGTTTTGGATGCTATAGCGCCCCAGAGGGCGCTTCCCCCTGCCATACCACCAAAAAATGTAAGAATGAAAATGGAAATTACTCGGCCCCTTACCCACGAAGGAATTATTGATTGTATGGATGTATTGAATGTAGAAAGGGTAACGAGCCAAGATATGCCCCCAATCACCATAGCAGTTGAAATCAAAATGAAATTTTTTGAAACTGCAAGTACGAACAATATAATAGCTAAAAACAGTTTTGATACCGCTGTTAAAAGATTTATAGAACATCTATTTCGCATTTTTGGTAATATGATTGCACCTATAAGTCCACCGATGCCAAAGAAACCGAGAAGAATGCCATAACCTGCAGGACTTAGCATAAGATTTATTCTTGCTACAATTGGAAGAAAAGCCCACAAAGAACTTGTAAAAAAAGAAAATATACCAATATGAATCAAAACAGCCCAAACATGTGGCGCATTTCTTATATATCTTATACCAGAACGAATAGCTCCCAGAAGCCTTTCTTCAGGGAGGGTACTTAAAATTGGTTCGCGCCTCCAGCGAAAGAGTACTGTGGCTACTCCTGACAATGAGGCAGCATTAAAAAGAAACGTAACGCCAGGCCCTAATGCTGCGACAATTAATCCTCCGAGGGCTGGCCCAGCAACCCTTGCGATATTGAACGATACCGAACCAAGCGTTATTGCTGAAACAAGCTCTTTACGCGAAACAAGTTCAGGTATAATTGACTGCCATGCAGGCGCATTTATTGATGCACCGAGGCTGAGAAAAAATGTAAAAGTAAGCAGTATAAAAGGTGTTATTTTAAAAAAGATGGTTGTAATACCGAGCAGTAGTGCTGCCGTTAGCATAAGCAATTGTGTAAAAATAAGCAGTCGTCTGCGATCGAAAATATCCGCCATTGCGCCTGCTGGTAGAGAAAAAAGAAAAAAAGGAAGTGTTGTGGCTGTTTGAACCATTGCTACCATAAAAGGCGATAGCGTCAAAGAGGTCATAAGCCAAGAGGCGCCAACTTCGTGCGTCCATGTACCAATAAGGGAAACAATATTAGCAGTCCATAGCAGCCTAAAAGGCCTGTTGGACAAAGGTTTCCATATAGAGATGTGATTGGTATTGTGCATCTTGCTTGATACTTTTTATAGATCTATGAAGAAACAGTGTCAGGCCATATCATCGTTTGATTCCCGCCATTTTTTTTCGCTTTTTCGAGCATAGCTTGTGCGCGATTTAAAAGATCGTCGGCGGTAATTAATTTTTCGCTATCAGTAGATGAGAGCCCTACACTGGCAGTTACTTTTAGATTTTGAATGCCTGAAAAATCCAATTTACTGCAGAGTGAACGTATTCTTTCAGCCACAATCAAAGAACCATTTAATGGTGTGTTGGACATTAAAATAACGAATCTTTCATTTTCATATCTGCACACTATACTTGTTCCTTTACGAATATTTATTTTTAAAATGTTTGAAAATTCTACAAGAACTTTATTTGCAACCTCTTGACCAAAATTATCACTTATAGATTTATAGTTGTCTATATCGATTAGAGCAATTGCAATCGATCCTGGATGCCTTTTAAGTTTAGATAATTCTTCTTCTATCCTAACCTCATAATATTGTCGTACGAAAAGACCTGTTAACCCATCATATAATATCTTTGAAAATAGCAGCGCATTCTGTAAAGATAAAGAAAATATAGTAGAAAAGGTATAAAGCATTTGTA
>MWEV01000210.1 GCA_002071245.1 Deltaproteobacteria bacterium ADurb.Bin026 | reverse complement strand
TATCAAAACATCTTTTAATGACCATCACCAAACAGACTAATTAAAGTTGCTTATGTTTTTCCTGATCTGTTCGAGTCTTTTCTCTCTATCTGGCACATTAACAAGCCCTTTTTCAATAATGTAATGGGACACAATGAGGTTGGCAAGATATTCACCCTTTTTGCTCCAATGTTTGTCCAATCTCATATAGAGGTCTTTTTCCGGGTCAAGAAATTCTGATGTTCCTTTTCTTGCATATTTCCGAAAGGGTTCAAGTAAATCGACATAAAGGATGCTTTCTCTTTGAAAAAACCCACTTAGAAACCGATTGGGTTGCTCCAGGTCGATACTCTTGTCTTTTATAAAATATGGATATACCTGCTCTTTTGCTGGAATGATGACAACGAGCAGATTAGTTCCGTTTTTATCTGTAAACCGCTTAAAATCACGAAGATTCTCAAAATGGTTTTCCCATGCCCCATAAAGCCACGGAAAATCCTTAATGGGGTAGAGTTCAAGCATATCGGTCTCGAGAGGCATTGATTTTTTTGTCTCTTTCAATACCTTTACCTTCATATCTTTAATAATCGATTTAATCTGGCTCGTAGCATGCCTGATTCTGCCCGACAGCACTGAATTATCGATTATGTAACACTTCCACCTCTTAAAAATAGAACTACACGCAGAACATTCATCGTATTTACTACAAACTATCTTTCCCTCGTAAGATTTTGCGTGTCTTTCAAGGCTCGCATCATCTTGCACCTCAATGGCGCCTGTTTTATAATCTACTATCTTTTTCTTTTCTACAAGAAAACCGTTTGTCTCAACGAAAGGGGGAAACCTATAATCATCATCAAGGTCATTCAAGAAATATCCAATCACAACAAGCTTTGGAACGTGTTTTACCGCCCCAACGATCTTTTCCGCCTTCAACAACTCCTGCCTCGTTCCATAGCCGGAAACGCCACACTTTAAAACCCTCATACCAATACTACTTTCAAGCAGCGTCCCCCATTTGTTCTCAAACGAAGAAAACTGATGCGTAAAACTGTCGCCAACAAGCAATATATAATCTTTTTCCTGTTTATAGGGTCTATCAAAACAACCAAGCTCGTTCGACCAAATATCGATATAATATTTGCCTTCGTGATGGATTCTTCTTGTCGGGCAATTCTCCACTATATCAAAACCGGCAATATCATCTGGCTTGTAGTAATATCTCATTTGGCGGGCACCAAGAGGCTTTTTATAATCGAACAATCTTAGAATGCCTTCCGCAATGGAAAGGACTAAAATGATAGTGAACAATGCAAGAGCTATGTTGATGAGATATTTTTTCATCCGATTCATATGATTATTCCTTTCTTTGGATAAAAGCCTTACTAATTACCCGCAAGGAGCAAAGACTTATAATAATCTACTAAGGCTTTTGTAGCTATTCCTTTTGAAAATTTTTCAGATGCCCTGATACGCGCATTTGTACCCATCATTTTTCTTAAATCGGGTCTTTTTATCATCTCTATCATCTTCGAAGTAAGGCCATCCACATCTCGAGGATGATACAGTAGCCCTGTCTTTCCGTCCTCAATCGTGTCAACAACGCCATATATTTTTGTTCCAATCGAAGGAATCCCCGCTGATGCAGCCTGAATTATCACAACGCCAAAACCCTCCCGATAAGACGGCAGGCAAAATACATCCGCGGATGCAAAATATTGCTCCGGCACATCCGTATAACCGGCAATATGAACCTTCTGCTTACAGGATGCACATATTGACTCAACTTCCTCCCCTACCCCCTGCTCATCAGGTCCAACAATGACAAGATGGGTATTATCATATTTGGAGCATACCTCATTGAAAGAATGGGCAAGATCGAGAAGTCCCTTGTCTCGATTCAACCTGCCGAGATAAAGAAAAACAACGTCTGATTCCGATATACCGTATTCTTTTCTAATACGTTTTCTTGCCTCAACGTTCGGCGAAAACTTATCCGTATCAACACCACAGATTGAACCATCTGCAAGAACGCTGGATTTTTTATTCGATACAATACCCTGCTCTATGAGAAAATCTCTTTGGGAACGGCTGTCAACAAGTATATGCGTGGCGCACAAAACCAGTATTCTATCTAATGTCTTGAGGAACCACCTGCTTAAACCTTTCCTGGTAACCCACACCTGCCCTGTAAATATATGAATCCGTACAGGAACATTGGCTAAATACCCCGCAATCATTGAAAGCAGACCCGCCTTCGGTGTTACGGAGTGGACTATATCATATCTTTTTCTCCTGAAAAGCGCGTAAAGCTCAATTACCGTCTTGGCGTCTGAAAAAATAGATATCTCTCTCTTAATGCCTATCTGCACAACAGGCACATCCACGTCAAACGGTTTCAAAAAACTTTTATTCGGCGTGTTCACAGCTATGTCAACTGAAAAAAATTGGCTAATAGCCTTTATATGGTCAACAAGAAAAACTTTTACTGTAGAATCAACGGCTGCGACAAAACAGACTTTCATTTTTATCATGTGTCAGTTAAGTAAGCCAAGTTTCCAGTATTCCTGACATGTTCGCCTGATATAGTCTTCAACACTTCGCATGGGTCGATAATCTGTGGTATCAACAATTAGTCTCTGGCTAAATATCTTCATATTTGTCAGCGCTTTTAAACGGTCAAAGTTCATTATCGCTCTTCTCCCTGTAGCCTTTTCAATTGTGACAAATACAAGCGCAACAAGAAATGCAAAAACATAAGGCACGCTGTGGATTTTATCTGAAGAATCCGCAGTTTCTTTTTTGACAATCTTCGAAAAATCGTTGAAAGTGATGGGTGAATTTACAAAAAATATCTGTCCATTCAGAATCTTATCATTATTCAGATAACACAAAGCCCTTACAACTTCATCAACGTGCACAATATTATAAATACCCTTACCACCAGCTATATTTACATACCGCCCTGATTTTATAGCGCTTACAAGCTGCAGGAAACTATCTTTTGTATAATCCTTGTCTGTACCAAAAACAATAGTAGGCCTCAGAACCTGTACCTTCAGTCCCTTTGCTACGTAATCTATTAAAATTTTTTCAGCCTCCCATTTTGAACGTTCGTATAGACTTTGCGGATTACATTCGGTTTTCTCGTCGATGTAGTCTGATTTGCATTTTCCAACAACACCAGCACTTGATAGATGTATCAAACGGCAGCCTTTTTTTAATGCAATATCGGCAATGTTTTTTGTACCATTGACATTTGTCTCGACCATTTGCTCTTCACGTGAGATAACACCAGCACAATTATAAATACAGGTAACATCCTGAGGGAATTCGGTTAGTCGATTGATATCACCTTTGATTATCGTAAGTTTTTTATCTTTGGGTAAAAGTAAGTCGTCTTTCCTCGTCAGGGCATATATCGGAATTCCATCTTCAAGAAGCTTTTTCACGAGATGCCTGCCAATAAAA
>MWEV01000209.1 GCA_002071245.1 Deltaproteobacteria bacterium ADurb.Bin026 | reverse complement strand
ATAATCGGTACGGCAGGATCGGGTAAAACAACGCTCTTCCAGGCTTTAAGCGGTATAAAATGCGAAAACAGTACTAATGCAAATACTATAGCAACTGTAGATGTGCCCGATGAACGCCTCGAGAACCTTTCAAAAATATTCAAACCGAAAAAAATAGTACATGCGCGCATTGAAATATCTGACACTGCAACTATAGAAGAAGGTGACGTAAAGAACGAAACCATAAGTCAAAAGGCCATTCAGAAGATGCGAACAAGCGATGCCTTTATTCTGTTATTGCGTCACTTTGACAATGGTCTCCCCATTGACCCTTCAGGTGAATTCAGAACCATTTTTAGTGAATTTGTACTCTCTGATATGGCGCAGATCGAATTGCGCCTCGAGAGAATAAAAAAACAAGGCGGAAAAAAGGATAACCCCATTGTTCAGCAGGAAAAGACCTTGCTCGAAAGATGTCTTTTGCATCTTAATGATGAACAACCGCTTTTTACAATGGTAGAAACAGGCACCGAAGGAAAGATGCTTCGCGGTTTTCAGTTTTTATCTCAAAAACCTATGATGGTTGTTATCAATTTTGATGAAATCTCTTTTGAAAAGTCAGAAAAGATAACGATGGATTTAAAATCATCGTTATTCCATGGAAATAATATACCAATTGTGGCAGCCTGTGCTAAACTTGAGGCTGAACTTGCGCTCATGCCTTCAGAAGAATCTGCTGTTTTCATGGAAGAATACGGCATAAAAGAAACGATCCGTAACCGTATAATTCAGCTCGCCTGTAAAACGCTCGGTCTTATCTTTTTTCTAACCGTGGGTGATGACGAATGCCGTGCTTGGCCGATTAAAAAAGGCTTGAATGCTCAGGACGCTGCTGGGACAATTCACACTGACTTTTATAACAAATTCATACGCGCAGAAACCGTCGCTTATGATGATTTTATGCGATACGGTAATTTTGCTGAATGCAAGAAGGCTGGCGTATGGCGTCTTGAAGGCAAGGAGTATATTGTGAAGGATGGCGATATCATCACTGTACGCGCGGGAAACTGAACATTTTCAAACATCTTTTAAAAATCTAAACATCATAACAATCACTAACCATAGTGATGCATCTTTTCAACCCTTAACCGGAAAACTGCATCTGCCCTCAATTATCCTTTAACGAAAACCCTCCACCCGCTGTAAAACAAAAATATTTCCAGACAACAAATTAAACGTGAAAAAAGAAACAAAGAGAATATTTTTTTCACAGACGATTGCTTGAACCACGCTTATTGCAGAGCGCTCTCAAAATAGTACTGGAAAACCATTACTTTTGTCACCATGATCATAGCCGGTGCTGACAGATTTTCTCACCTCTTATACCTTAGACAACAAAGAGGTCCTTGTGACGATCTTCAGAGCAACAGAATTAAGGATAAAGTCAAAACAAAGGCCCCGCCACATGCACGGGGCCTTTGTTGGTTTTTATATTTGTTTATTCGAGTTTTTCTTCACCGACTCTCATGCCGTAGAATGAACGGTATACAAAGACAAGGGCAATAACGAAGAAAACGATTCCAAGACCTGTCTTTAGCCCCTGTGACTGCATTGTCACGGCAATCTCAGTTGCAAGCAATCCGAATAGTGTAGTGAACTTTATTACAGGGTTCATCGATACAGATGATGTGTCCTTGAATGGGTCGCCAACCGTATCGCCAACAACGGTTGCAGCATGAAGTTCAGTACCCTTTTCCTTCAGATCGACTTCAACTATCTTTTTAGCGTTATCCCAGGCCCCACCAGCGTTTGCAAGAAATATTGCCTGGAAAAGTCCGAAGAATGCGATTGCTACAAGGTAGCCGATAAAGAAATATGGGTTGAAGAAGGAAAGCGCCAAAGCAAGGAAAAACACAACAACGAAGATGTTGAGCATACCCCTTTGCGCATACTGGGTACATATCTTAACAACCTCTTTGCTGTCTTCAATAGATGCCTCCGCCTTGTCGAGGTTTATGTTCTTCTTGATAAAGACGACCGCCCTATAAGCACCTGTTGTAACCGCCTGTGTCGCAGCGCCTGTAAACCAGTAGATAACTGCACCTCCCATGAGAAGGCCAAGTATTATCTTGGGGTTAACAAGGCTCAAAGATGCAATGACATTGCCATACATATTCTCGAGCAGTATTATGATACCAAATACCATTGTTGTTGCCCCAACGACTGCTGTACCAATAAGAACCGGTTTGGCAGTAGCCTTGAATGTATTTCCAGCGCCGTCAGCCTCTTCAAGATAGTCTTTGGCAGTATCGAAATTGGGTTCAAAACCGAAATCCTTTTTAATCTCTGCCCTAACATTAGGCAATGCCTCAATCCTTGAGAGTTCATACACTGATTGTGCATTATCAGAGACAGGACCGTAGCTGTCTACCGCTATTGTAACAGGGCCCATCCCAAGAAAACCAAATGCCACGAGACCAAAGGCAAACACCGGGGCGGCAAAGACGAATGCAGGGGGCATGATCGCAATGATAGATGCATGCTGAGATACCAAATAGGCGATAAACATAAGCACAAGTATTACAAACCCTTCCCAGAAGGCAGAGTAACATCCAGCAACAAAACCGGAGAGTATACCGAGAGATGCACCGCCATGACGAGCAGCACCGACAACTTCCTGCACATGTCGTGACTTAGTACTTGTAAAAACCTTTGTAAACTCAGGAATAAGAGCGCCTGCAATAGTGCCACACGAGATGATTATGGCAAGTGCCCACCACAGACCAGGATATTTGGCATCCAAATCACCAAGCAGCATATAGCTTGCCCAGAATGTTACGATGATTGAAACCGAAGAGGTAATCCAAACAAGATTGGTAAGGGGTTGCTCGAAATCAAATTTCGTTTTGGAGCCATAAACAGAACTGGTTATCCCTTTGTTTATATAGTACGAAATAAGCGAGGTCAGTATCATGAGAATACGCATTGCAAATATCCAGATGATCAAGGTGCCTGACATGATGGGGTTCATTGCCAGTGCAAGGGCAAGGAATGCAATAAGCGCAACACCTGTGACACCATATGTCTCAAAGCCATCTGCAGTCGGTCCGACGCTGTCGCCAGCGTTGTCACCTGTACAGTCAGCGATAACACCAGGGTTTTTCGGGTCGTCTTCAGGGAGCTTAAAAACAATTTTCATTAAATCTGAGCCAATATCTGCAATCTTCGTAAATATACCTCCTGCAATCCTTAAGGCTGATGCACCGAGTGATTCACCGATTGCAAAACCTATAAAGCTTGGACCTACAAGTTCTTTCGGAAGAAAAACCAATATGCAGATCATAAAGAATAGCTCAACACTCACAAGGAGAAGTCCAACACTCATTCCGGATGTAAGGGGTATATTGACAACTTCAACAGGCTTTCCTGTAAGGGATGTAAATGCTGTCCTTGAGTTTGCCCATGTATTGATCCTCATTCCAAACCATGCAACACCATACGAACCAAGAATACCGAGGATGGAAGAAAGCAGGATAACCAGCATGCCACCAATAGCCATATGCGATAATCCCATGAAATAGTAAATCATACAGATGGCGATCAATATCCACAGGCCTAACAGAAACTTGCCCTGCTGTGCAAGGTATGACTTACATGTCTCCCAGATGATTTCAGATACATCAAGCATTGCTTTGTGAGTCGGCAGCCCCTTTGTATGGTTAGCCTGGAAGATCGAGAAGATAAGCCCAATTAAACACACAATAATACCAAAATACATGATTGAGACACCACCGACCGTACTTCCAAAGATGTTGAACGTAACCTTTGTCAAGTCAGGCAGAATGATGTCCGCCTCGCCAGCGAAGGCAAGCGGTACCGTCAGTACAAACATGACGGCAAAAATAAGCAGCGATAAGAACATATTGCGTTTACTCATCTATAACCTCCTTAAAATATTTGTAAATAACTGCTAAAACCTGAACCAAGCCAATTTAATATCTGCCTTTTCACTTTGCTGAGACAGGATTTATTTATTGTAAAACTATTTATTTGTGAATGTCAATGAACTTTATGAAATAATTCACAACCACAGGTCAATATAGGGA
>MWEV01000208.1 GCA_002071245.1 Deltaproteobacteria bacterium ADurb.Bin026 | reverse complement strand
TTTCTGTTTAAATATGTGTTTGGAATTTTGTTATTGAATTTATTTGGAATTTGGAATCAGGATGTTGTATATTTTGCAAATTTAATCGAAAGGGGTGTATAGAATGAATATTCCGGTAATTAATCTGAAGGCACAGTTCAAAAAGGTAAAAAAGGATGTTTTTAAAGGCCTTCAGGAAATTCTGACAGAGCAGAGGCTTATCCTTGGAGAGTATTGCAGTACGCTTGAAGATACTATAGCAAAATATTCAGGCGTACCCCATGCGATCTCATGCGCAAACGGCACGGATGCGCTTATACTCTCATTGATGGCCCTTGACATAAAAAGCGGAGACGAGGTTATAACGACCCCTTATACGTTTTTTTCGACCGCCAGTTCAATTGTTCTGATCGGCGCCAGACCGGTTTTTGTGGATGTCGAAGAGCAGAACCTCAACATAGACGCTTCACTTCTGGAAGACGCAATAACGCCGAAAACAAAGGCAATTGTTGTTGTTCATCTTTTTGGAAAATTGTGTAATATGAATGAAGTACTGAAGATAGCCAGAAAACATAATATCCCTGTAGTCGAAGACATGGCACAGTCACTTGGTGCCCGTCAAGATGGGGAGATGTCGGGTAGCTTTGGGGATATAGCAGCAACCAGTTTTTATCCGACAAAGAACTTAGGGGGTATCGGGGAAGGCGGCATGGTGCTTACAAAAAGGGATGATTTAGGTGATAAGGTAAAAAAACTAAGGGTGCACGGTATGGGTAATACCCCTTACCATCATGAAATGATCGGGTTTAACAGCCGTCTCGATGAAATAAAGGCATGTGCGCTTGTAGCGAAGTTTCCCCACCTTGATTTTTGGAACAGAAAACGAATTGAGAATGCAAGGTATTACAACAAAAAATTCAAAGGGCTTCCAATAGTGGTTCCAAATGTTGGGAATGACGGTTCACATATTGTCCATCAGTATGTAATTCGCACCGATAAAAGAGATGACCTTCAGGGCTTTCTGAAAGAAAGAGGGATTCAAACGGGCATATATTATCCTGTGCCTTTGCATCTTCAGGATTGTTTTTCTTTTCTTGGTTATAAAAAGGGTTCCTGTCCAGTGGCAGAAAAGGCGTCGCTTACCAGCCTTGCCCTTCCGGTTTACCCAGAATTGAAAGCTGCCGAGAAGGCGTACATTGCAAATACCGTGAGGGACTTTTTTATCAACTGAAGGACTTTTCAGAAGGCTGGGTAATTGGAGGTACTATACATCCAACCTTCTGAACATCGTTTTTTTACTATCGGTCAACTCCTGTATGATGCATTTATCTTGATATAATCATAAGTGAGGTCTGTGGTGTATATGTCGAATGATGCCCTTCCGTCGTGGAGGTCTACGATAAGCTCTATCTCCTTTTTGTTCATCAGTCTTTTCATTTCCTGTTCGTCAAACGGCACTTCAACACTACTTTTTACAAGTGGTCTTCCCTGCAAGGTAATCTCTATTTTTGAGGGTTGAAGCGGCACATCTGCATCACCTGCTGCTGATACTATTCTTCCCCAGTTGGGGTCGCACCCAAAGAAAGCAGTTTTTGTAAGTGGTGATATCGCTATCCTTCTCGCAATCCTTTCCGCATACTCCTTTTTCTTTGCACCCATGACGGTTATGTGTATGACCCTTGTAGCGCCTTCCCCGTCTCTTACAATCATAAGAGATAGTTCCTTCATGACATAATACAGCTTTTCTTCAAAATCAATGAGCCCGACCATGTCTTCGTCACTTGTTTTTGTAAACAACATAATAGTATCGTTGGTGCTGCATTCACCATCCACTGTTATGCGCTCGAACGTCTCTTTGCCAGCCTTTGCGAATGTGTGTCTTATCTTTGAAGGCGAAACAGGGTAATCGGTAAAAACAAAAGAAAGCATCGTGGCAAACAAAGGATTTATCATGCCTGCGCCTTTTGCTACCCCTATGATGCTGTACGTCTTTTTTCCCTTCACTGTTTCACTGACTATCTTAGGATATGTATCTGTCGTCATGATTGACTGTGCAAACGATTCAATACCATTGCCTTTGAGATTTTTACATAGTCCCGGTAGGGCGCCGATGAGTTTGTTTGTCGGCAATCTCTTTCCTATTACACCGGTTGATGCGAAAAGGATTTCATTATCATTGACACCTATGATGTTTGAAAGTTCACCTGCAATTACCTTCAGATCCGAGATGCCGTCCTTTCCTGTGCATGCGTTTGCACATCCGCTGTTAACGAGCAGCGCCCTTACCGGGTTCGCCTCTATCGTTTTATCATGTATGATGTGCGCTGCCTTGATTTTGTTGCGTGTATAAAGCGACAGGCAATTCATGGGTTCTTTGAAAACTGCGAGTCCCAGATCAAGCCCTGCTGCCTTTATGCCGGATGCATATCCAGCAAACATAATACCGTCAATCATGATAACCTCCACACGGGCTATATTTTACGACTACCTCGTTTCTATATTCGCAATGCCTTTTCGCCTCAAACCCAAAAAGCCGTACATCGAATATCGGATATTGAACCCTGGACCCTTTTCTCTTTGTTGTTAGTTGTGAACAACTTTACCGGCCACAACATTTTTTATATTTTTTTCCGCTTCCACATGGGCATGGGTCATTTCTACCTATCTTTTTATCCTTCTGCATGGATAATGCCTCATCCGTTTTGTTGAAGAACATAACAGGCTCATCACGGGTCAATTCTTCCCTGGCAGGCTGAACCGCATAAAGTTTTCTCACTGTATCAAGTTTTGACTGTTCGAGCATATCGAGGAAAAGCTCGAAACTTTCCTTCTGGTATTCCCTTAAGGGGTCTTTTTGCCCGTATCCGCGCAATCCAATCCCTTCTTTCAAGTGGTCAAGTGCAAGCAGGTGCTCTTTCCAGTGTGTATCGAGCGAATTCAACGATATGAAGCGCTCCAATGCCCTGAATTCTTGTTCACCAAAATCAGCCTCCTTCTTGTGGTAAGTCTGAAACGCGCTGTCTTTTACCATCTCGAGAAGTCCCTGTTTTGTGATGGTCTTAAAGTCAATAGAGTCAAAATTGATATGGAAGAAAAATGTTTCGAAGACCCTGTTTTTCAGCGAGTTGAGTTCCCATTCTTCAGGATAGACCTTTTCAGGTGCATATTCATCCACGAAACCCTCACATATCTCCTCGATCATATCATATATTTGATCTGATACGTTTTCGTTACTCATGAGTTGTCTTCTCATGCCGTAAATCGTTTCACGTTGTTTGTTCATCACATTATCATATTCGAGGAGATATTTTCTTATTTCAAAATTGTGCCCCTCGACCCTTGTCTGCGCATTTTCGATCGCCTTTGTTATAAATGGATGTTCGATAGGCATATCCTCTTTCATACCGAGTTTTGCAAGCATCGGCGAGACCTTGTCAGAGCCGAACAACCTCATGATCTCATCTTCGAGACAAACATAAAATCTCGATGAACCTGGGTCGCCTTGCCTGCCCGCCCTTCCTCTTAACTGATTGTCAATTCTTCTCGATTCATGTCTTTCGGTGCCAAGTATGTGAAGTCCCCCAAGGCTTATAACCTCTTCCTTGTCCTTTGCGCATATCCTTTTTGCCTCTTCAAGCGCTTTATCAAACTCAGCAGAGCCTTTTTGGCCTTTACACATGCTTAAGGCAAGGAATTCTGGATTACCGCCAAGCAGAATGTCTGTTCCCCTGCCTGCCATGTTTGTAGATATGGTAACCGCCTTGCTCCTTCCTGCTTGTGCCACGATTTCTGCTTCTCGCTCATGATTTTTTGCATTGAGTATGTGATGCTGAACACCTCTTCTCTTCAGCATGTCCGAAACCTTCTCTGATTTATCTATAGACAGCGTTCCAACAAGCACTGGACGGCCTTTTTTATAAAGTTCTTCAATTTCGTTTATGACAGCCCTTAATTTTTCCTTTTCAGTTCTGTATATCACATCCGAATAGTTTGCCCTTATAAGAGATTTGTTTGTAGGGGTTACCACGACATCGAGATTGTATATCTTCTTGAACTCCACTGCCTCTGTATCTGCGGTTCCTGTCATGCCTGCCAATTTTTTGTACATCCTGAAATAATTCTGGAATGTCACGGTGGCAAGCGTCTGGTTTTCACGCTCGATCTTGACATTTTCAGCAGCTTCAAGCGCCTGATGAAGCCCGTCGCTGAAGCGCCTGCCATCCATCAGTCTTCCGGTGAACTCATCGACAATAATGACCTTACCATCCTTCACTATGTAATCTACATCCCTTTTGAAGAGGTGGTGTGCCTTCAATGCCTGATTTATGTGATGCAGCAAGTCGACGTATTTAGGGTCATATAGGTTATCCACCTTAATGATATTCTCGATCTTTGCAACGCCTTCTTCTGTAAGATAGGCGGTCCTTGCCTTCTCGTCCACGATAAAGTCCTTCTCTTTTTTCAATTGATGGACGAGTTTGTTGATTTTATAGTACTTGTCTGTGGACTCTTCGGCAGGGCCTGAGATAATAAGAGGCGTTCTTGCTTCATCTATTAGAATGCTATCCACTTCGTCTACGATTGCATAGTTAAATTCCCTTTGCACGCACTCATCGAGTGAATATTTCATGTTATCTCTTAAGTAATCGAATCCGAATTCATTGTTCGTCCCGTAGGTTATATCACATGCATATGCCTTTTTTCGCTCGTAATCGTCAAGAGGGTTCAGAATAACACCGACTGTAAGCCCGAGAAATTTATAGACCGGCCCCATCCATTCGGAATCCCTCTTTGCAAGGTAGTCGTTTACGGTAACTACGTGGACGCCAAGGCCTCCTAATGCATTGAGATATACAGGCAATGTTGCTACAAGCGTCTTGCCTTCGCCTGTTGCCATCTCGGCGATTTTTCCATGATGGAGTATGACACCCCCTATTAACTGAACGTCAAAGTGCCTCATCCCTATGGTTCTCCGGGCAGCCTCCCTGACTAACGCAAACGCCTCAGGCATGATGGAGTCGAGTTCTTCTCCGTTTTCTATCCTCTCTTTGAAACGCGGGGTATATTGGCTTAACTCATAATCCGAAAGCGTCTTTAATGTCTCTTCGTATGTCTTTGCCTCTTCCACGATGGGCTGGATCTTTTTCAGTTCCCTTTCGTTCTTGGTTCCAACAATATTTTTTATGAAATTAACAAACATAATAAAGTCCACAAAATAGGGTTCGGGGCTTAAGGATTCCGAGAATCAAGTTGATTTTATTTGAATCCCATACCTCTGACCGCTTTTTTTAGTCTCTCAAAGTAGCTATTAATCTTTCAGGGTGAAGGATAATGCTTATTGCATAGAGGATGTCTGTTACAAAGATATCCGCCTCTTTTAAAAGCGCATTTGCACAGCCTTCTTCGCCAAAAACACAGATTCCCAACGCAGCCTCTCTTAACATAAGGGCATCGTTTGCGCCATTTCCTATCGCTACAACCTTTTCCGGCCCGAGTTCCCTGACTATCTTGGCCTTTTCAGCGCCGCTGTTTTCCTTTTTTACCTTCAACACCTTGAATCCTAATATATCGGTTTCGTTGTCTATATTGTCGTAAGTGTCGGCAGTAATGATAAACACCTTTGTATATCTCGAGACCTTTTCAAGCATCTCTTTTACACCATCCTTGAGTTTTCCGTCAAAGGCGCATGTCCCGTTGTAATCTGTAACAAGGTATTCTATATCGAGATCGCCCCAGCCGGGAATAGAAACACTAATCATAAATTACCTCCTCAATTTTTTCGCAAGGTATTGTAACATAATTGAAAGATTTAAGAACTATAAATTTTATTCTTGCTTTTTTCTTTGATTCACGTTTCTATAGACTCTCTTGCTTTAAATGAATGAAAAAACAGTGCGAAACAAGGAAAAAAACACAACATATGTAAAACTTTATATAAAGGAGCTAAAGATCATGCAGCAAAAGAGGTGGGAAATTGATTGTATCATATATGATTGTGATGGGGTGCTTTTTGATTCCCTCGAAGCAAACGGCAGATTGTATAACCATATCGCAACATCTATGGGCAGAAGCCCCTTGACTAACGATGAACACAGATACTGTCATACGCATACTGTATTCGAATCGATACGCTATATGTTTCCGAACGACGAAGCTCAGGAAAGGAGGGCAGTGGATTTTCTGAAAAAAGAGATCGACTTTAAAGATTTCATTAAGTACCTCAAGATGGAGCCAAATCTCTTAGAAACACTCAACATATTGAAAAATATGGGAAAGAAAAGGGCAATAAGCACAAACAGAACCACATCTATGAAATACATTATGGAGAAATTTAATCTTTCACCTTATTTTGATATGGTTGTAACGGCGCTTGATGTAGCAAAACCTAAACCTGACCCTGAATCTGTCGAAAAGATACTGAAAGAGCTTAAAGTCAAAAGGGATAGGGTTTTGTATGTAGGCGATTCTGAGGTTGACAAAGGTACAGCCCTTTCGTCGGGTGTAAGATTTATCGCTTACAAAAACAGGATATTAGAGGCAGATGCGCTTATAGAAGACCACCTTGCCTTGCTTGATTATCTTTCTGATGGGCAGCGTCCTCGAGTATGATCTTCTTACGTTGCAACAACGTATATACAGGTCCGGACAAAAGATAAGCAAATGTCAGGCCAAATAGTGTAACCCTCGGTTCAATAAAAATAATCACAATGAGCAGAACTGCTGTTACAGTTGAACGAAAAGGACGGTCTTTGAAAAACGACAGATCTTTGAA
>MWEV01000207.1 GCA_002071245.1 Deltaproteobacteria bacterium ADurb.Bin026 | reverse complement strand
GTCCTCCACATATGACCACACTCTCCACCGAGAATCCATCTTACGCCAAGGCGTTTAGCCTCGGCATATATCTTGGCATTAAGCCTCTTTGCGAGTTCAGCAGAGTGAAAAAGTCCAAAATTACCTCCTTCTGACGCATAAGCGCTCCACGTGTAATCGAGGCCAATCTCATGAAACATCATGAGGTAACCAAGCAACGTAAACCAGTGTGGATTGGCAAAGTAATCTGCTGAAGGCGCCACAAAAAGTATCTCTGCACCTTTTTTATTAATAGGCACCTCAACGGATATACCCGTAAGGCCTTTTATCTCGTCTATCGCAAAATCAAGGGTCTCCTTAAATGCGTGAGGAGGGACACCAAGGTGGTTCCCTGTACGAAAACAATTCGATGCCGGTTCTATAACCCATTGGACATTACATCCCACCCTGTTAAGCAAATCTCTCCCCATCATAGTTATTTCACATGTGTCGATGCCATAAGGACAATAGACGGAACAGCGTCTACACTCTGTACATTGGTAGAAATAATAGAACCATTCTTTTAAGACATCCTCGTCAAGGTCTCTTGCACCAGCAAACCTCCCGAAGAGCCTTCCGCTGAGAGTAAAATATCTCCTGTAAACCGAACGTAAAAGTTCTGCACGAAGCACAGGCATATTTTTCGGATCACCGGAACCAAGAAAAAAATGGCATTTGTCGGCGCACGCACCGCATCTGACACATATATCAAGAAAAAGCCTGAAAGAACGGTGTTTCCTGAGAAGATCAGCCATTCCGCTAAGGATGACCTCTTTCCAGTTTTCTGGCAATTTCCAATCCGCATCTGCAGGATTCCATTCCCGTTGATTGGGAAGACCAAGGTAGCTCTGATGCTTCAGTGGGGCGCTGTATAAATAAGTCCCCTTTCGAAAATCTGGCCTTGAATTTAACCAATCCTGATTTTCAGATGATAGGCAAACACCATTCAAGATTTCATCAGGTTTTTTAAGCCTTTCTTCAGTCATTATCTTCCTTACTTTTTCTGATTTTTCTTTTCTCCACAGGCAGTCCAGCCTCTTTCAGCGCACTTCTGAACTCGTTTTCCCACTCTTCATATGTGTGCACCTTTACCGGATAATCCCATGGATTAACATGTCTTTTTGCGCGGCTGTCGTTCTTCAGATTCCTCGTTGGACTCAAGAAGACACCTCCTAAGTGCATAAGTTTGCTGAATGGGAAATAGATTAGAAGGACACATACAAAAAAGATGTGTACATAAAAAACCGGGCTCATATCGGCTATTACAAATGGTTTAAAGGCAAGCATCCCCATTACCATTCTCTTAATAGACATAACATCCGCTTTATAAACATACTTCATCAAAACCCCGGACACCAGGATCGCAAGGATAAGATAAAGTGCAAAATAATCTGTAAAAATGGATATGAGCCTCATCCTGGAAGAAACAATCCTTCTTAAAAGAAGAAACAAAAGGGAGAGCAATATAAAAACATCTGTTAAATAAAAATTCGACGAACCGAACTGAAACATACCATCTATATTCTGTAAAAATACAGCAAATCTTGGCACAGGTTCAACAAACAACTTTAAATGTCTGACCAGTATGATAAAAATCGACCAATGAAAAACAAGTCCACCAAGCCACAACAATCTGCTCGCATCATTCGATAGTATTTGCCCCTTTCTTAACTCAGTTTTATCGTTTCTGAAAAGGGAACGAAAAAACACTATTTCTGATGCCATTCTGCGTATTAAACCCCAGGACGTAAAAGGGCTTTGCACTTTATCCGATTTAATCCATAGCAGAGATCTTTGCTGGCCGCATACAGTAGGAATACAGAATGGAACGGGTGAACGTGCCCATATCACTACCCTGTATATACATCCAGATATAAAGATGAAAGATGCAGCATATGGAAAAACAACCCCAAAAAGAAATGTGAACTTAAACCAAACAACACCGGTCAAGCAGACCAGTAAAAGCACCAATATGCCTATCACAGGAAGCAAAATGCTCACCGGTAAACACCCCTCAATATAATGTTCCAGAATGAAACTCGTCAAACATCGTTCCTAAACATCTACCACTCTGCCCAATTATACACAAAAAAACTATTTTGACAAAAGAAAAATATGAGAAGTTTGAACCTTGACGTAAAATCAACTGTCTGTTAGAATTGTCAAACAAATCATATTAGTACGTTGCAATTAAAACAATCAAGGAGGACAACCATGGAAGGAGAAAGAATATCACATCATGAATCAATAAGAAGGGCTTACGAGAGGATCAAAAAAGATGGCATTACAAATATATGGGACCGTTATGAGGCACAGGGTCTTGGTAGCAACCCTGATCAGCGCTGCCCCTTCTGTCAGGAAGGGGTAAGGTGCGACCTTTGTTCAAACGGACCATGCAGGGCAGATGTTGCAAAGGACAAAAGGGGCGTATGCGGCATCACAGGAGATGGCATGGCCATGCGTATGATGCTTTTGAGAAATGTTCTGGGCGCCTCCACATACCAATACCACACTGAACAGACCATTAAAACCCTGAAGGCGGTAGCAAACGGTAAGACACCTTTTAAGATTAAAGATCCGAATAAACTAAGAACATTTGCAAAAAGATTTGATATACCGTCCGATCTCCTCCCAGAAGACGAAATAGCGCTGTTGCTGTGTAGCTATGTTGAGGCTGATTTCAACAGAAAATACGACGAACCGAGCTACATAGTTGAAACCCTCGCACCCAAAGAGCGATCCGCCCTCTGGAAAAAGCTTGGGATTTTTCCTGGCGGCATATACGGTGAGATGATGTTTGCAACAAGTTCGTGCCTTACAAATGTTGACGGTTATTACGTAAGCCTTGCACTCAAGGCGATGAGACTATCCATAGCTATGGCATATCAAAGTCAGATTGTAAACGAATATTGCCAGGACATCCTTTTTGGAACACCAAAGCCGCATCCCATGCGTGTTGACCTTGGGGTGCTCGACCCTGACTATGTAAATGTATTGCCCAATGGTCATGAACCGTTTCTCGGTTTTGCAATGGTTGAGCTTGCAAGAAAACCTGAATGGCAGGAACGTGCAAAGGCAGTTGGCGCAAAGGGCGTAAGGATTATTGCTAACATCGAGACCGGTCAGGAGATGATACAGAGATGGGAAATGGACGATGTATTCTACGGTTTTACAGGCAACTGGATCATGCAGGAGGCAGTTCTCGCAAGCGGTTGCGTTGACCTTTTTGCATGTGACATGAATTGCTCGATGCCTATTGACCCCTTTTATGCAGAGAGATATAAATTCAAGCTCATACCTGTCAGCCAGATCGTGGCCTTTGATGGCGTAAAAGACCGAATGAACTATGAGCCTGCTGAAACAGAGAAGCAGGCTGCAGAACTTCTTCAGATGGCAATCGACAATTTTATGGAACGCAGGGCAACCGTTGAACCGCTGACAGGACTTCCCATGAGAGAGGCCATTGTAGGCTTTTCTACAGAGAGCATCATTGAAGCGCTCGGCGGAACACCCGAACCTTTGATAAAGGCAATCACAAACGGGACAATCAGAGGCGTTGCTGGGCTTGTATCATGCACCTCACTTAGGGACTCGGGCCAAGATGTGCACAGCGTGCAGATTGCAAAGGAATTGATTAAGCGAAACATACTTGTGCTATCTATGGGTTGTGGAAACGCAGCCATGCAGGTAGCTGGTCTGTGCAGCCTGGAGGCAAAAGAAATGGCTGGGAACGGACTCAAGGCAGTTTGTGAACTACTGAAGATACCACCTGTATTGAGTTACGGAACATGCACCGACACTGGCCGTATTGCTGATTTGCTCGCAGCACTTTCATATTCACTTGGAGGTATTTCTGTTTCGGATCTTCCGGTGGCAGCGGTTGCACCTGAATACATGGAACAGAAGGCAACAATAGATGCCGTGTTTGCCCTCGCATTTGGCCTTTATACATATGTAAACCCTGTCCCAACAGTAACAGGCGGGTCGAACCTCGTCAAACTCCTGACGGAAGATTGCAAACAAGTAACAGGCGGTGTCATGAATGTTGAAAAAGACCCGGTGAAGGCTGTGGACGGAATCCTGGCGCATATCGAGGGAAAACGGGCAAAACTGGGGATATAGAGCCAACAGCGAAAAGATAGAGGGCAAGGGTTGGAGGGTTAGAAGGTTGGAGGGGAGGTATTCACCAGTCCCGAAATTGTGAATGCGATGCTCGATCTGGTAAAACAGGAAACCGAGCGCATTGATTCGCGCTTTCTGGAACCTGCCTGCGGAACGGG
>MWEV01000206.1 GCA_002071245.1 Deltaproteobacteria bacterium ADurb.Bin026 | reverse complement strand
TAAATATATGGACAACCTTGAATTTTTACACGAAATTGAGAACGCATCAGATGAAAACATATCATCATGTTATCAGTGTTATAAATGCTCTATCGGATGTCCTGTTGCCGCTGAAATGGATGTGCTACCACACAGGATAATACGCCATATAATAAACGGTAACCAAGAAAAGGTGCTCGGCTCTAAATCCATATGGATGTGCTTGCAGTGTAAGGCTTGCAGCGTCAGGTGTCCCAATGATATAGATATTGCCCATGTCATTGACACATTGCGCAAAATATCTGTAAAGCTGAACATGTATGCGGAAAAAGATATACGGCTCTTCGACAACCTTTTTCTCGAAAGCATTAAAGCACGTGGGCGTCTCTATGAGCTGGAGGTGCTTATGAAATATAAAATAGCAAAGAAGGATATTTTGAGCGATACAAAGATGGGCATCGACATGATTTTCAAGGGTAGAATGGGTATTCTTCCGCATAACATCAAAGACAGAAAAACCCTGAAGACAATATTCAAGAAGATCGAAGATGATAGAACGAATGAATGACGATATTTTTATAGAGCAACTCAAGGCCATGCCATTTATTACGGTATGTAACTCAAAACTCAAACCCAAAAAACGAGAACCCTTATTATGGTTACGCTAACCTACTATCCTGGCTGCTCATTAAAAACATCAAGCAAATTTTATGAAACGTCGATCAGGGAGGTATTTTCCTTTTACGGTATAGACATCAAGGAACTTGATGACTGGTCGTGTTGCGGGGCTTCCGTAGCCCATACCGTGGATGAAACGCTTGCCCATGTACTTGCGGCTAGAAACATCGCCATAGCAGAAGCCGATGGCAATCATGTTTTTGTGCCATGTTCTGCATGCTACAGCAGGTCAAAAATCACTAACGATAAGATAATAAAAGACAAGGGGTTGCGCGACAAGGTCAACGAGTACATATACCCTCTCCGATGTCTCGGTACAACGGAAATAAAAAATATTATAGAGATTTTTAGCGAACATGTTGGCATCGAAAAGATCGCAAAGGGATTATCTTTCGACCTCTCGTCGATTAAGGTTGTGCCATATTATGGCTGCATGCTAACGAGGATACCAAAAACGGATGTTTTTGATGACTGCGAAGATCCTTTGGGCATGGATACATTACTCTGGGCAGCAGGCACAGAGGTTTTATGGTGGCCTTTTAAAATCGAATGCTGTGGTGCAAGCGAAACCATTACAAACAAAAATGTCACTTCCTCATTGTCTGGGAAGATCATGGACATGGCATGTGCCGTCGGTGCGGATGCAATTATAACTACATGTCCTTTATGTCAGATGAACCTCGACCTCCTGCCACATCTTGGAAGGAAGACAGATAATATCCCTGTTTTATTTTTAACAGAGGTTTTCGAACTTGCAATTAAAGGCAAAATTATCGGCAAAGGTTCACATATTATACCGGTTGATCGAGTGATAAAAAAACCTATTCGCAGGTTAAAAACACAAACCCAACATTGAACAAAAGTTTGGACATGGAACTCTGGAAAAAAGACATCATGGATGGGATAAAAGAAATTACAGATAAGATAACCTTTATCAGCAAATACGACCCTGAAGGTGCTGCCCGCATTGAGAAACTTCTCGGAAAAATGGATTACCTTAAAAACGGAAACGTCTACAGAGAGAGATTCACCAATAGACAGTTTATGATCGTATTTGCGCCACTGCTCGAAGAGGCCTATGTGAGGGCAAGAATACTTGAAACATTGGCACAGAACGTAATCAACACAATTCCTGGACTTTCTGAAAGCCTTGGCATAGCAAAAGACAGAATATTTGACCATTTGAAGGAACTCATGAGGAGGAATATTGTTGAAGTTACAGGACATAGAGAAAGAAATCCTGTTTTCAGGTACAAGGCGAGATGACTTTTTCAAGACAGGCACAAGGTTAAAAGATTAATGACAACGAGCAAAAGACAAAACCACGAAGCGAAAGATGAATAGCGGATACCAAATGTGTGGATATCTTTTGAAGCTAAATTGGAATTTATATGGATAAATCAGGTAAAATTCTTGTAATAGGTGGTGGCATCGGCGGGATGGAGGCATCCCTCAATCTTGCAGATTCGGGTTTCAAGGTCTATCTTGCCGACGAGAAACCCAATATCGGCGGCAAGATGTCTCAACTCGATAAAACATTCCCAACAAACGACTGCTCCATGTGTATTATGGCACCTAAGCTTGTCGAAGTCGGAAGAAATCCCAATATAGAACTTCTCATGAATACAGAGGTGGTTCGTCTCGAAGGTACGGTCGGCAATTTTACAGTGACAATAAAGAGACAACCGCGCAGGGTAATACCTGAAAAATGCACTTCATGTGCGCTTTGCGCTTCAGGGTGCCCCCTTGAGGTGGCGAATCCTTACAATAAAGGTCTATCAAAAAGGAGTGCAGCATTTCTCAGTTTTCTTCAGGCAATACCATCTACCTACATGATCGACAAAGAGATTGCGCCATGTGTAATCCGTTGTCCTGTGGAGATCAATGTCCGTGATTATGTAGGATTAATCGCCGAAGGGAGATATCTCGAGGCGCTTGATGTTATAAGGGAAAAACTACCCTTTCCAGGTATCATCGGTCGCATCTGTCCCCATCCCTGCGAGGAGGCATGCTTAAGGGGCAGAAAGGTTGACCAGCCTATCGCAATCTGTGCCCTTAAAAGATTTGTTGCTGATTATGAAATGGATAAAAGGGAGATACCTGTTCCTGAAACCGCAACCGTCAAGGACAAAAAGGTGGCAATAATCGGTGGAGGACCTGCCGGTCTTGCATGTGCAATAGAAATAAAAAAGGCTGGATATGAGGTAACCATCTATGAGGCACATGACAGGCTTGGAGGCATGCTTTATCTTGGCATACCTGCGTATAGGCTTCCCAAGGAGGTTCTTGCGAGGGAGACATCTGTTGTAGAAAAGATGGGCATTGATGTTAAATATAGCACAACGGTTGGCAGGGATATCCCTGTAACCGACATACTCAACAAACATGATGCAACATTTATTTGCCCAGGCGCACAAAAAGGGAGGGCGCTTGGGATCGAAAACGAAAATGCAAAAGGGGTCTTGGCCGGTGTAGACTTTTTAAGGGCTGTAAACAGGGGAGAACCCATAAGCATAGGAAACAATGTTTTTGTTGTGGGCGGTGGAAATGTTGCAATTGACGTAGCATTGACGGCAAAGAGGATGGGTGCAAAAAATGTCCATATGGTATGTCTTGAAAGACAACACGAGATGCCTGCCCATAAGTGGGAGATCAACCAGGCAGTTGAAGAAGGCATAAAGATACATAATACATGGGGCACTAAACGAATAATTACAGAGGAAGGTGCTGTATCGGGTATGGAATGCAAACGGTGTATCGAAGTCTTTGACAGTGAAGGCAGGTTTCACCCATGTTATGATGAATCTATCACCCATGTCTTTAAGGCTGATACAATAATCATCGCCATTGGCCAGGCTATGGACACTGATTTTTTAAAGTATAAGGGTGGTACGGAACTATTCGAGGACGGCAGAATCAAGGTTGACCCAGTTACACTCGAAACATCGATAAAGGGTGTTTTTGCTGGAGGAGATGCAGTAACCGGCCCCAAAACTGCGATTGACGCAATCCATCAAGGTCAGGTTGCAGCAGAGTCAATCTTGCGTTTTTTTGAAGGAAAAGACCTCAGGGCTGGCAGGCTGGCAAAAGAGGATAATCTTGTTGAAGATATCCCCCAGTTCATCGAAAAGAAGGCGCGTGTTGCAATACCTGAAACCCCAGTTGATGAACGAATGGGGTTTGGTGAAGTATACAGGTGCATCAGCGAAACAGAAGCCATTGAAGAGGCAAAAAGATGCCTCAGTTGCAGAAAATGTTTAGGATG
Source organism: Deltaproteobacteria bacterium ADurb.Bin026 (assembly GCA_002071245.1). Lineage (GTDB taxonomy): Bacteria > Desulfobacterota > Syntrophorhabdia > Syntrophorhabdales > Syntrophorhabdaceae > MWEV01. The sequence continues at coordinate 8,859 of MWEV01000206.1, read as the reverse complement.
TACGATATGTACTGAATTCTGTGAGCCCGAGGCAATTGACTTTTTTGAAGAACCATCCGAAGAAACGATCCAAGTCGGTAGCATCATTATAGCAAGCGGTTTTGATGAATATGATCCAAATGCAAAAAAAGAACTCGGCTATGGCATATATAAAAACGTGGTCACAAGCACTGAATTCGAAAGGATTCTTTCTGTTACTGGTCCAACAGGAAACATTATAATGAGACCTTCGGATGGAAAGATACCGCAAAAGATTGCATTCATCCAATGCGTAGGCAGCAGGGACAAGACAAATGAATACTGTTCCTCGGTATGCTGCATGTATGCAACAAAAGAAGCTGTTATTGCCAAAGAACATCAAAACGACATAGAATCAACGATTTTTTACATGGACATACGCGCTTACGGAAAGGGCTTTGATGAGTATTATGAACGGGCAAAAAACATATATGGCGTACGATATGTAAAATCTATGATATCAAGGGTTTTGGAGGACCTCCAAACAAACGATATAAAAATTACATACATCGATGAACACGGGGGACTTGCATCAGAGGTGTTTGACCTTGTTGTCCTTTCCATTGGGTTGAAACCATCTAAAAAACTCTCTCGACTTGCAGAAATAATGGGTTTTGAACTAAACAGATATGGATTTGTAAAAACAGATATGAAAACCCCACTTTCTACTTCAAGAGAAGGCATATTTGTGTGTGGGGCAAGCGAATCACCCAAAGATATTCAGGAGACAGTTGTGCAGGCAAGCGGTGCAGCATGTGAAGCCGGATCTGTCATAGCATCCGTACGTGGAAAAGATATCGTTGTAAAGCAATTACCTGCGGAAAAGAACGTGGATACCGATGAGCCGAGAATAGGTGTCTTTGTATGCAATTGCGGCATCAATATTGGCAGCATTGTGGATGTCCCAGCGGTTAAACGCTATGCAGAAACCCTACCAAATGTAGTTCTGTCAGACGAAAATCTTTTTACCTGTTCTCAGGATACACAGGACAAAATGAAAAAGATGATAGATGAATACAACATCAACAGGGTTGTTGTGGCTTCCTGTTCTCCACGGACACATGAACCGCTTTTCAGGGAGACAATAAGGGAGGCAGGCCTGAACAAATACCTCTTTGATATGGCCAATATACGGGATCAATGCTCCTGGGTCCATATGCATGAAAAGAAAGATGCAACGGAAAAGGCAAAAGCCCTTGTTAGAATGGCGGTCATGAATAGCAATTTTATAAAACCCCTGGGGGAAGTAACCGTTGATGTCAACAAAAAGGCTCTTGTTGTTGGAGGGGGCATCACCGGTATGACCGTTGCATTGAAACTTGCAAACCAGAACTTTGAGGTTTTCCTTATCGAAAAAAATAGTGTCTTGGGCGGTAATTTGCGCCACATATATCAAACCCTTGATGGCACAGATATCCAGGGGTTGCTCGCAGAATACACAGAAAAGGTGACGAGCCACCCGCTTATCCATGTCTTAACAGATGCAAAGATCAAAGAACACGCAGGTTTCAAAGGCAATTATAAAACAGTTATCATTGCCGTTGACGGCAAAAAAGAGGTCGCCATCGAACATGGTGTCATTGTAATTGCAACGGGCGGGTCAGAGCTTAAACCACACGGCAAATATCTCTATGGCGAAGACAAGAGGGTATTAACCCAATCAGAATTAGAAGCCTGTATAATGGAAAACCAGCTTCCAACCTTTGAGCGATGTGTCATGATCCAGTGCGTAGGCTCAAGGGACGAAAAAAGGCCGTATTGCAGCAGGGTTTGCTGTTCGACATCCATTAAGAATGCGATTGCCTTAAAAAATAGGCACCCCGACGAAGATGTGGTAATTCTATACAGAGATATAAGGACTTATGGATTTCTCGAAAGATATTATCTGCAGGCGAGAAGACTCGGTGTCAGGTTTATCAGATATAGCGCAGATAATCCTCCGGTCATTGAACAACTTGACAACGCCCTGTCTATAACCTGTTTTGATCCATCGCTAATGGAACAAGTCACATTAAGTGCCGATATTGTTGCCTTAAGCAGTGCAATTATACCTGCTGAAACCCAAGAGTTGGCAACAATCCTGAAGCTGCCAAGAACCAACCATGGATTCTTTCTTGAGGCGCACATGAAGCTCAGGCCTGTTGATTTTGCGTCTGACGGAATCTTCTTATGTGGGCTTGCCCATTCGCCAAAAAACATTCAAGAGTGTATTGCACAGGCAGAAGCGGCGGCGGCAAGGGCCATCACAATCCTGTCAAAGGAAAAAATGGCGGTTGGTGGAGTCGTTGCCCATGTTGAAGGTGAAAAATGCGCCGCCTGTCTTACGTGCGTAAGGGCGTGCCCATATGCTGCCCCATTTATCAACGAAAATGGCGAGGCAGAAATTGATATAAGCAAATGTAAGGGGTGTGGCTCATGCGTGGCAGAATGTCCAGCAAAAGCCATTGATTTAATGCATTACAGGGATGCACAGATCACCGAAAAGATAAAAGCGCTGTGTGCGAGCGGAGGTTAAAAAAAGATGGTTGGATGATTGGCTGAACATTGAACAATCAAATCATCCAACCACCTTCATTTAAACAGAGGTTTTATGGAACATTTTGAACCTGAAATTATTGCATTTTGTTGTGAGTACTGAGGTTATAGCGCGGCGGACCTGTCAGGTTCGATGAGACTTTCATATCCAACAAACATAAAAATTATCAAGGTTCCCTGCACCGGCAGGGTAGACATCCTGTTCATTCTAAAGGCATTCGAGAATGGTGCAGACGGGGTCTGTCTCATTGGTTGTCTTGAAGGAGAATGTCATTTTTTAACAGGCAATATCAGGGCAAAGAAACGTGTTGAATATATAAAATCATTACTCGAAGAAACAGGCATCGGCGCTGAGCGGGTTGCTATGTACAATATTTCGGCAGCCGATGGCAGGCGTTTTGCAGAAATCGCCCGCGAGATGACTGAAAAGATAAAGGCCCTGGGACCTAATCCGGCGAAAAAACAGGTTGAATAAACTTGGTAAGGTGAGTAAGCAATAAAAAAATGAGCATGGAAGGAGAGATGTATGATAGTTGCAAACAGAAAGCCCTTTGAAGAGATCATGGAAATGCTTAAACCTTACAAAAAGATACTGCTTCTTGGTTGCAATGAATGTGTAACTGTCTGCTCCGTAGGCGGTGCAAAAGAGGTTGCAGTCCTTGCATCGGAGATACGATTGTCAAGGTTGAAAAACATAATCCCCGTCGAGATAAAAGAACACACGCTTGAAAGACAATGCGACCCTGAATACGCCTTGAGTATCAGTTCATTCGTGAACGATTACGAGATAATAATCTCCATGGCATGTGGTTGTGGCGTTCAAACTATTGCCGAAACATACAGGGAAAAGTATGTTGTGCCTGCTGTAAACACAACCTTTATGGGTAGTTCTGAGGAACACGGTGTCTGGAGGGAAAAATGTCAAGGCTGTGGCAACTGCATCCTTGATAAAACGCTCGGGATATGCCCAGTTACCCGCTGCGCAAAGAGTATCCTTAACGGTCCATGTGGCGGCTCTCAGGGGGGAAGCTGTGAAATAAACAAAGACACCCCTTGTGCCTGGCAGCTTATCATAGACAGGCTTAAACAGATGAACATGATGGAAAAATATCTTGAAATACAACCTGTTAAGGATTGGTCAACAAGCAGGGATGGGGGGCCGCGCACACGGATAAGGGAGGATTTACGGATATGACCACAGAAAGTAATCTTGAAAAGGTATTGAAAAGCGGGTCTTTTGCTGTAACCTCTGAATGCGGACCTCCACGTGGCGCTGACACAGAAGCCATTAGGAAAAAAGGGGCATTCCTCAAAGGATATGTTGATGGTGTGAATGTTACCGACAATCAGACAAGTGTTGTAAGAATGAGCAGTTTCTCTGCATCTCTTGTGCTAAAGGAAATGGGTTTTGACCCTGTAATGCAGATGGTATGCAGAGACAGGAACAGGATTGCCATCCAAAGCGATATACTCGGCGCCGCTGCATTGGGTATCCATAATCTGCTCTGTCTCTCTGGCGACCACCAGAGTTTCGGAGACCATCCTTCTGCAAAAAATGTTTTTGATATCGATTCGATACAACTCATTCAAACTGTAAAACGCATGAGGGACGACGGCAAATTTTTGAGCGGCGAACAGATAAAAGGAAGACCTGACATCTTTATTGGTTGTGTTGAAAATCCCTTTGCAGATCCCTTTGATATAAGGGCATTGAGACTCGCAAAGAAGGCAGCGGCAGGTGCCCAGTTTGTTCAGACCCAGTGCGTTTTTAACGTTGAAAAATTCAGTAAATGGATGGAGATGGTGCGCGATTTGGGTATCCACGAAAAGATGTATATCCTTGCCGGTATTACCCCTTTTAAATCCGTAGGTATGGCACGATATATGAAAACATCGGTGCCAGGCATGGACGTGCCCGAAGGCTTAATAAAACGCTTAAACGACACGCCAAAGGATGAAGTCGCTGATGAAGGCATTAAGATATGTCTTGAAATAATCGAGCAGGTTCGCACAATAAAAGGTATTGCCGGTATACACATCATGGCAATCGAATGGGAACACAAAGTGCCTGAAATAATCGAAGCTGCTGGACTTTATCCCAGGCCTTCATAGATGAAAAACTTTTTTACCATAGGCGGGCAAGCATAATAAAAAAGTTTTCATTGTTTTTAAAATAGGTTATTTTCTTTTCATGATTATTCTTCGCAGCTTATTATGGCGCATCGGTGTTTTCATGCTCGTTGTTCTGGCTTGCTACGTTGATTGTTCACATGCTTGTACCCTCTGGGCGGTTGCAGGGGAAAAGGTGCAGGGAGAAGGCGCATTGCTTGCAAAAAACCGTGACAGAAAACCGCAGAAAAGTGAACTGGAATTGATTATACCTGAAAAGGGATTAACCTACCTGGGTTTATTCTCTGTTGTAAAAGGAAAAAGAGGCGGTCTTGTAGCGGGGATTAACGAAAAGGGACTTTCTATTGTAAGCGCAACAGCAAGCAGCTTATCAAAAAAGGCGGGAAGCCAGGTCACAAAAAGTGTAAACGAAGAGGTCTTAAGGATGCATGGCTCAGTTGAGGCAGTCTTAAAAAATCAAAATCTCTTTATAAAAAGCAGTCCTTCATTTTACATGGTTGCAGATAAGGATGCCATTGCAATTATTGAAGTTGCCCCGCATGGTAAGGTATCAGTAAGAACAAAAACAGACGGGGTGCTTTTTCATACAAACCATTACATCGATGAAGATTTTCTTCAATTAAATAAAAACATTGGAGAAAGCAGTGAAAAAAGGTTGTACCGCATACAATCCATGTTGGAAGGTCATGGCAGTTCATTTACAATTGATGATTTTGTTGCCTTTAGTGAAGACACAAGAGATGGACATGATAACAGCATATGGAGGACAGGTAGTTCACCTCAAAAGGAAAGAACTATTGCAACATGGATCGTCTATATCCCAAAAAAGGGCGCCCCTGAAATATTTTTAAAAGTTGCTAATCCTGGGGAAGAACCTTGGGTAATGAATACTGTGCTGGATCATTCATTCTGGACTGAGGGAACAGAATAACTTAATGCCAAAGGTTCCAACATGATATGCGCAGATCACATATCATTCAACCCCTATCAAATCTATAAAACGGAATTTTTCACCATCAAACAGGCCTTTGTCGCTTAATTTGAGTTTTGGTATTACAAGAAGCGGCATAAATGATAGAGCCATGAATGGGGCGCTTAAAAGTGATCCGAGCTGCTTGGCAATGAGGTCAAGCCTTGAATAACGTTTAGCAACGCTGTATCCGTCTTCATTACTCATAAGCCCACCAACAGGCAGAGGCAGGGTTTCACTTACATCGCCATACACCACAGAGAGCCCGCCTTTTTGTTTGATAACAAGATTGACGGCATTGCATATATCTTCGTCTGTTGTGCCAACAGCAACAATATTGTGAGAATCATGAGCAACAGACGATGCAATGGCGCCTTTTTTCAGACCAAAGTTTTTAACGAACCCGATCGAGGGTGGACAATCCTCATAACGGTTGACCACCACAAGCTTTAAGATATCATTATTCACATCAGAAACCAGATTGCCACCACAGGATTTACAGGTCATTGACATCCTGCCAGTAACAACCTGATCATTAATGACCTCGATCACATTAACAGGCTTACCCATATCTTTTATAAAAAAATCCGACACCCTCTTTTCGTTTACACAAAACTTGTTTATGAAGGGCACTGACACATGAGGCAGCAGTGTTTTTCCATGTTCGGCAACAACCTCACCGTTGATGAAGGTTCGCAGAACATTAAAACATTCAAGATTATCAACCTCGATAAAATCTGCACGATCTCCCACACGCAACAGACCTGCATCGAGCCCATAATGGATGACAGGCGTTATACAGGCGCATTTGAGCACAGACATTACATCTATGCCCATTTGTAATGCCTTTCTTACCAGTCCATCTATATGATCTGAAACAAGGTCATCAGGGTGTTTGTCGTCGCTACAGAACATGCACTGATCTGCATATTTCATAATCAGAGGGCTTAATGCGTCAAAGTTTTTCGCTGCAGAACCCTCCCTCACAATAAGCTTCATACCAAGCAAGATCTTTTCCAAACCCTCATCATAACTAATGGTTTCATGATCTGTCGAGATACCGGCACGGACATATCTTTCAAGCGCACCCCCTGTAAGGCCAGGTGCATGACCATCTATCGGCTTTCCATGGCGTTTAGCAATTGCAATCTTTTGAATCACTTCTTCATCTTTGTTTATAACACCGGGGTAATTCATCATCTCGCTTAAATATTTTATATCTTTCCTGGCAAGCAACAAATCGATGTCAGCAGCATCGAGATTGGCACCGGAGGTTTCGAACGGGGTAGCAGGCACACATGGGGGAGCACCGAAATTAAAATTGAATGGGACGGTATTTCCATTTTCAATCATGAATCTGATGCCATCCACACCCAGCACGTTTGCAATCTCATGTGGATCGGAAACCGTTGCAACAGTACCATGCCCAACGGCGAGCCTTGCAAATTCCGATGGCACAAGCATTGAGCTTTCAATATGGACATGTGCATCTATAAAACCAGGAACGATGAATGTGTTGTAACGTTCGTTTTCTCTGGCAACATCGATTATCCTTCCTTTGTCTATCAATAAACTGCCAGAAAAAACATTTGAATTTATGACATCGACAATGTTACCCGAGATCTTCATATTGTGGATAAAGTGATGAATACCTGAAGCTAAGGAAAGGTTTGAATTTATTAACCCTTTGGGGCTTCATCCTTAGCTTCAGCGTTAACTTGCAAGGTCATGCCTTGACTATGACAGTCTCTTTGAATGCCCTTGTGTATGCATTGATGTTTTTCTGAGCAACAACGCCAAAGCGATCCCTTACCGGACCTTCGAGTGCATCGAGCTCAACAATACCAGACGCCTTTATAAGGGCGCCGAGCATTGTGGTATTGGTAATTGGAACACCAAGTTCTTCCTTTGCAATCTTAGATGCGTCTACAAATGCAATATTATGACCAGGGAAAAGCTTTTTCAGCTCATCTGCAGACTTATGAGAGTTTATTACAACAAATCCTTTTTCTTTCAATCCTTCGCTGGGATTTACAACGCCCAACAACGTGGAGTCCAGTATAACGACATTATCAGGCTGATAAACCTTTGACCTGAGCCTTATAGGTTTCTCTGAAACCCTGAGGAATGCCTGCACAGGTGCACCCCTTCTTTCAGGTCCGAAACTGGGGAATGCCTGTGCAAAATGGTTTCTTTTTATTGCGGCCTGGGCAACGAGTTCTGCTGACGTTACTGCTCCCTGACCACCTCTTCCATGAAATCTCACTTCCATCATGTTATTGCTCTCCTTTTAACGTAAGTATGTGTTTTATTCTCCATTCCGTGCCTTTTGGGGTATCCAACAATACGATTCCCTTTTCTAAAAATTTCTCTCGAATCTCATCAGCCCTTTTGAATTCTTTGTTTTTTCTCGCGGCCAACCTTTCCTGTATCATGTCTTGAATCATATCCGCAGTTAATCCTATATGTTTAAGGTGACGATTCTTTTCCCTTGCATCAAATTCCTCAAAGCTGTCACAAAGGATGCCAAGTATGTTCGCAAGTTTAACCATCACATTTTTTGTGTATAAAATAATTGGAAATGCGTTTTTGTCTTTTTGGTCTATCAACCTGTTGATAAGCTTAGATAAATCAAATACACAGGAAAGGGCAAGCGCTGTGTTGAAATCATCATCCATAGCCTCGAAAAACATCCGTTCGTACTCATCTGCCTTTTCAGAAGATTCCAGTTCTTTGCCATGGTATGCATTTTCAAATTCCCCAACCCTTTCAAGCGTATAATAAAGCCTGTAAAGTGCAGTATTGATATCTTCAATAGCCTTTTCATTATAATCGATAGGACTCCTGTAATGGGTTGAAAGAAAAAAAAGCCTTAGCACCTCAGGATGATAACCCTTGATGAAATCCCTTATTAAAAGAAAATTGCCCAACGATTTTGACATCTTTTCTTTATCTATGTTTACAAAACCATTGTGAACCCAATAATTTACAAATTTGATGCCTGTGGCTGCCTCTGATTGTGCCCTTTCGTTCTCATGGTGCGGGAAGATGAGGTCTTTCCCCCCACCGTGTATATCGAACGGGCTTCCAAGATACTTTGTGCTCATTACAGAACATTCTATGTGCCAGCCAGGTCTTCCATTTCCGAATGGTGTTACCCAAAAAGGTTCGCCCTCTTTCGAGGATTTCCACAGGGCAAAGTCAAG
>MWEV01000205.1 GCA_002071245.1 Deltaproteobacteria bacterium ADurb.Bin026 | reverse complement strand
TATAAAGTTATTATCCTCAAATCCCATATCAGAGATATATTTACTTATACCCTGAATAAGCACAGTGTTCGTGCCACGTTTTGGGTCTACCCAAAGATCTGAAAATTTATTAAGTGGTATTTCAGATGAATTGACTGTAACGATTTTCGCTCCGCTTTTCTGTGCAGCCTTTATCTTTAATTCAGCAATCAGATTTTCTTCTGAAAGGTCTGCATTTATAACGAGAATGACATCTGCATTATTGAGCTCATCCATCGTTGTGGTTGAAACAGTGAGTCCAAACATATCATCAAGACAGTCATATTCAATATTATTAAGCATGTTGCTGAAACTACCTACATTGTTTGTTTTTATGCCTACCCGAGCAAATTTCTGCAATGCATAAAGTTCTTCGTTCGTCATTCTTGGAGATGCAAATATTGCTACAGATTCAGGGCCATTTTTTTCAACAATGGAGCTTACTTTATCAACTACGGTCTTAATGGCATCATCCCACGTTGCCTCAACATGCTGGCCTCTTTTCTTTATCATCGGTTTCAAAAGTCTTTTTTCATCGATCATATATCTATAACCAAAACGACCTTTTGAACAAAGATAACCTTTATTATGAGAATCGCCGTTTACATTATCTACAGTGAAACAGTGGTCATAGAATATCTTATAACTCAGATTGCACCCCATAGAGCAGTAACTGCAAATAGAATCAACTTTAGTTGAAACCCATGGTCCTGGCTTTTTATAAGGCAGTTTTTCAGTAATAGCACCTGTCGGGCATGCACCGATGCAATTGCCGCAAGATATACAATTTGTTTGGAGCAGCTTTTTTTCCATCGAGGGTTTAACGACTGATTTAAATCCACGGTATACAAAACCAAGCGCTGATATTTTCAAAATCTCAGAGCATGTTCTTACACAACGCCCACAAGCTATACATTTGTTCGGGTCAAGGGTTATAAAAGGGTGATGTTTATCAACCCTGTATTTTCTCACATCCCCAATAAAACGTTCAATGTCAACACCAAATTCGGTTGCGTATTTTCTAAGTGCACAATCAAACAATTCGGTACAACCACATTCGAGACACCTCGTGGTTTCATTTTGTGCCTGTTCATCGCTAAATCCGAGCTCAACTTCTGCAAAGGTCTTTATCCTTTGCTCTGGAGGAAGCTCTTTCATTTTCTCCTTCTTAATCTTGATCATCGGGAGAAACTCACTTTCTGGTATCTCTCCGAAATCATCCTTGCGGCTTATAAAGCCCATTGATACAGTTTCTGCCTTTCCATTAGTCAGATAATTATCGATTGCCTCTGCGGCAAATCTGCCGTGTGCTATCGCATCTATTGCAACTGCTGGACCTGTTACAACATCCCCGCCAGCAAAGACGCCAGGAATTGATGTAGTAAACGTTTTATTTTTATCATCCGCAACAATTGTGTTCCATCTGGTCGCCTTAAGCTGTCCATCAGAACAAACCGTGCCGAGGTCAATGTCCTGACCGATTGCTGAAACAACAAGATCGCATTTCAGGTCATATTCTGAACCGGAGATTGGTACAGGACTGCGCCTTCCACTGGCATCCGGCTTTCCAAGCTCCATCATGATGCACCTCAATCCTTCAAGGCGACCGTTGGTGCTTAAAATAGCCGTTGGTGCTGAGAGATAGATAATATTCACCCCCTCCTCAATGGCAGCATCGATCTCCATCTCATGGGCAGGCATTTCTTTTTTTGTTCTTCTATAAAGTATGGTAACCTTTTTGGCGCCTAATCTCAAAGCAGACCTGGCAGCATCAATAGCAGTGTTTCCGCCTCCGACCACCACAACCTCTTTTTCGCCCAACTTTGGAATATCGACCATCTGCAGTTGGCGCAAAAATTCTACGCCTCCTACAATACCTTCTGTTTTATCTTCGCCTTCAAGCCCCATACCTTTTGCATTCTGCGCTCCCATGGCAAGAAATACCGCATCAAATTGTTCTTTAAGCCCCTGCAGCGTGAAATCCTCGCCAAGTTTGACATTTGTCTTAACATCAACACCAAGGTTTATAATCCAGTTAATCTCCCTGTCAAGCATACCCTTTGGCAGACGGTATTCCGGGATACCATACCTCAACATACCTCCAAGATGGGGCGACCTTTCAAGAAGGGTTACTGCATATCCTTTTATGGTAAGAAAATACGCACAGGTAAGACCAGCAGGCCCACCACCCACAACAACAACCTTCTTACCATTCTTTGGTGGCAATTCAGGTGTCCATGGATCCTCTATATCAATATCAGAGGCATACCTTTTCAGATAATCGATGCCGACCGGATCGTCAACCCTGTTGCGCCGACAAGCTGCCTCACACTCTCTTACACAGACCCTTCCGCATACAAGTGGTAGAGGATTTTTTTCTTTTATGAGTTTTACCGCCTCCCTATTTTTACCCATTGCTATTAGAGCAATATACCCCTGCACATCTACGCCAGCAGGACATGTTTGGACACATGGTCCCAGGCAGTCTGCATAGTGATTGGAAAGAAGCAATTCAAGTGCTGTTTTTCTTGCCTGTCTTATTTTTTCGTTATTAGTATAGATAACCATCCCATCAGCCGCCGGGCTTGAGCAAGAAGGGACCAGTTTTTCGAGACCCTCCACCTGAACAACGCAAAGGTAACAGGAACCATATGGTGGAAGTTTTGGATCCCAGCAAAGCGTAGGAATATCGTCAATATCGTATGCCCGGATAATTTCAAGAATAGTCTGTCCCGGGCTGGCCGTGTACCGCTTTCCGTTTATAGTTACTTTTATCTCTTGAGTCATATGCGCTCTCCATTGTTAATTTTTTATCACTGCACCAAATTTACAAACTTCGAAACATTTACCGCATTTTATGCAGGTCTCGGGATTAATTTCATGTACCTTCTTCTTCTCTCCTGTTATCGCTCCTGTCGGGCATGCCTTTGCACACAAGGTACATCCTTTGCAGTTATCAGCATTTATGCTGTAAGTTATAAGAGCCGAGCAACTATGTGCTGGACACTTCTTATCCCTTATATGTGCCTCATATTCCTCTGGAAAATATTTGAGGGTCGTAAGTACCGGGTTTGGTGCAGTCTGACCAAGACCACAGATAGTGTTGTTTCTTATCTTATCAGCAAGCTCCCTTAAGAGTTCGATATCCCCTTCCCTGCCATTACCATCTGTAATCCTTTCAAGAATTTCAAGCATCCTTTTTGTGCCAATTCTACAGAATGTACATTTACCGCAAGATTCCTCTTGCGTAAAGGTAAGGAAAAACTTTGCCATTTCTACCATACAGGTAGTTTCATCCATCACCACGAGACCACCGGATCCCATGATTGCACCTGTCTTATTGATCTGCTGGTAATCTATCTGAAGGTCACCCATAGTGGCAGGGATACATCCGCCTGAAGGTCCACCCATCTGGACAGCCTTAAATTTCTTATTATCTTTTATACCGCCGCCAATGTCATACACAATCTCATTTATAGTGATGCCCATAGGTACTTCTGCCAGTCCACCACGCGCAATCTTACCGGCAAGCGCAAATACCTTGGTGCCCTTGCTATTTTCGGTACCCATAGATGCAAAAGCCTCTGGACCGTTCATAATAATCCATGCCACATTTGCAAAAGTCTCGACGTTATTTATATTTGTCGGTTTACCCCACAGTCCTTTGTTTGCAGGAAATGGAGGTCTGAACCGCGGCATCCCTCTTTTGCCTTCAATAGAGGCAATAAGGGCAGTTTCTTCGCCACAGACAAATGCCCCGGCACCTTCTTTTATTTTTATTGAAAGGTTGAAATCAGAACCGAACATATTCTTTCCAAGAAAACCCTTACTAAGGGCAATGCGTATAGAATCTTTTAGTCTTTGAACCGCCTTTGGATACTCCGCCCTGCAATATATATAACCTTCTTGCGCACCTATTGCATAAGCACATATCATCATGCCCTCAAGCACTGAATGTGGGTCGCTTTCAAGCGTGCTCCTGTCCATAAATGCGCCAGGATCGCCTTCGTCTGCATTACAAATGATATATTTTTGATTACCTTCAGCTTGACGGCAAAATTTCCATTTTACGCCTGTTAAAAAACCACCGCCGCCTCTACCTCTAAGACCAGATTTAGTAATAATATCGATTACATCTTCAGGCGTATATTCTTTCAGAACTTTCTGTATAGCCTGATAACCGCCTGCTGCTATGTATTCTTCAATTGAAGTTGGGTCTATGATACCACAATTTCTGAGAACTATCCGATGTTGTTTTTCAAAAAAAGATTTATCCTGCGTGGGTATATTGCCCTGCACAATCCATTCTTCGACTGGTTTATCGTTGAGCACATGATCCGTCATAATACGTTTTGCCTTTTCAGGCGTTACCTCTCCGTAAACAACGGAATTATTCTGCTCATCGATTACTTCCATAAGCGGCTCACGGTAGCACATACCGTTACAGCCCGTTTCTTTTAAAATGACCTGTATGTTTTGTCTCTCTATTTCATTTTTTATAGCCTCATATGTCTTTTCTCCACCGGCAGACACGCCACAGCTTCCGAGGCCTACCTTGATTGTTTTCATTCCTATCTCCTATTTGTCTGTTAGTCTTTTTCAGCATTTTCTCTATATTCATTCAAAAGTTGTTGTACCTTTTTTGGTGTAAGTCGTCCGTATGTCTCATCATTGATCATAATCACAGGTGAAAGCGAGCAGCATCCGAGGCAGGCAACCTTATTTAATGTAAAAAGACCATCTTCAGTGGTCTCGTTGTTGCTTATCTGCAATTCACTTTCAATTGTCTTGATTATTGCTGTTGAGGCGTTTACGTGACAGGCAGTCCCATCACATACTTTTATAATGTTCTTGCCCATTGGTTTTAAACGAAACTGAGAATAAAACGTGATTACACCATAAATATCCGCTGAAGGAATGTCTACGATTTCGCTTATGTATTCAATAGCAGATTCTGGAATATATCCGTATGTCTCCTGTGCAGACTGAAGAAGGGGGATGAGTGCCCCCATCTCCCCTTGATATTTCCATAATTCAATTTTAAATCCCGAAAAGCCTTGTTTACTCTGATCAACCTTTATATGTTCTGTTTGCAGCATTGATCCTCCTTTGTCTTATTGAGTTTATAGCATATCGCCTCCGTATCAAGATTTGTACAATCCCTCAATTACGCCTCAAATAATGTCAGGATAGGCCATTCCTTGATTCGAAGAACACCGTCGAGTGTTTTGAATTTCGTACGTATTGTGTTCTCGATTTCGCTAAAACTGCTTCCTTTCATAAGAAGGATTATATCATATTTTCCTACAATATAGTCACAAGAAACTACCTGATCGTTGAAATAAAGTGCAGGATAAATGGCTTCGAGTTTTTCCTTTTCAATCTCAAGCAATACATATGAAGAAACACGTTTCCTTGCAATCTGACCCGTAGATACATCATCCACAGCCGCCTTATCACGTCCCAATGCCTTGTCAACAGAATTAATTATGCTATGTACATTCTCGCCAAACATAGGCACTTCTACATTGAGCAGTGTTACGTCTGAAACACCAGGAATTGCCTTGATCTCCGTATCAACTACAGATTTGATTGCATCATGTGTATCTGACTGGAGTAACAGAACCATATCGTGTTCTCCCCTTATGGCATCGCAATACAAGATGTTTTCGTTAAAATAGAGATTACGATAAATTTTTAAAAAATCCGCATTTTCATCAAGACTTAAAAGCGCATATGCTGTCACCGAAGTTTTCAATTCTGGTTTTGCCTGTGTTGCAACACCTGAATCAGCCGCCGGTTGTGTAGCTGGAATTTTTGCAAGAACTTTGGTTAAATCTTCCATTGTGAAAGGTTTCTCAAGATAAGCATCTGCCATCTGATTTTTAGCTTCCTGAGCTATCTCCTCATTGCCATAACCAGTTATCATTACAACAGGAAGATCCGGATAATATGACTTGATGACCTTCAAAAGCTTGAAACCATCGATATCAGGAAGTCTCACATCCACTATGGCACATTCAAGAGGCATCTGTCTTTTCTTCAGGGTCTCGAGAGTTTCCAACCCCTTCATGCCGCTCTCGCAAGGTTCGGTATGATAACCCTTCTGCATAAGTCCAACCGATACACTTCTTCTCAATCCTGCTTCATCATCAATTAATAATACGTTTTTTTCCATGGCTATTCTCCTTTTTTATTTTTTTTATTTTATTTTGTGAATATCTGCACATAATAAAATCATATATGCAATAGCCATGCCACAACTATAATAGCTGTATTATCAATATGTTAG
>MWEV01000204.1 GCA_002071245.1 Deltaproteobacteria bacterium ADurb.Bin026 | reverse complement strand
CTATAACCTGGATTGCATTTAATACAGAGCCTTTGGTTGCGATAACTCGTCAGACCATAACCGGGGTTGCATTTTCCGCCGCTGATGGGGCCATGGGTAATGGGTCCGTGAGTTATCGGGCCATGGGTAATTGGTCCATGGGTAATTGGACCATGGGTAATCGGTCCGTGAGTTGATACAGCCAGTGCAGGGGCAACAAAAGAGAGCGTAAAAAAAGTAAAAAACATTAAGACCAAAATATTATTCGCACATGGACTCTTCATATATCAGCCTCCTTATATTAATTACTCTCCGTAATACATAACAAAAACAATGGTACTGTCAACATAATTGTGTAAATTCCTTACTGGATGTTGCATGAAAAGGTTTGAACGTTTCGTGCCATTATTCTATAACAAAATCCCATGCTGTGTCATTAATCCAGACACAGTAATATCCTCTGCTTAGAAGGCCTTTTTGTTTAAGTGAATAAAGATTTGTACCTTGTTTTTTCATGTCAATGTCGATTTCCTTTCCGAAAATATAACGTGGTTTGCCTAGCGGTGAAGCCTGAAAAAACAGGAGTGAATTCAGTGTAAGAACGCTTAAATCATATTGTCCGTAAATAACAAAAGAATCTATGTCTTTTAGGGCAAAACGCTGTGGATTATTGCTTTCAATGAACAATATACCCCTTTCGTCAAAGACCATGTTTGGTAACAGCCTCACTAAGGTTTTGTTGGTCTTAATATAAAACCCAAACTCTTTTGGCTTGGAACTTACATCTTTTCCATTGAGAGGAGCAGATAAAAGCACTGTCAATAAAAACAAAATGCATACTATTGTTAGTTTATGTTTCATGCCTTTTGTTCTCCCTAAAAGGTTTGCCTTGTAGTAGATAAAAATATAGCTCTTGTTTGGCGAAGCATTTCTAACCCTTTTTCTTCCTATAATCCTCAATGGCTGCTTTGAGTGCATCTTCAGCAAGGACAGAGCAGTGTTCCTTTGCAGGGGGTAGTCCGCCCAACGCCTCAGCAACAGCCTGGTTAGATAATTTAAGTGCCTCATCAATAGTCTTGCCCTTTATAAGCTCTGTTGTCATACTGCTTGAAGCAATGGCTGCACCGCAGCCGAATGTTTTGAACTTTACATCTACGATTTTATCATCTTGAATTTTAAGGTAAAGTTTCATAACGTCTCCGCACGACGGATTGCCTACTTCACCAACACCGTCTGCATCTTCTATTTCACCCATGTTTCTCGGGTTCATAAAATGGTCCATCACTTTGTCGCTATATGGTCCTGGCATATTCTACCTCCTTCTGTATAATCGCATTGCTATGACTTATTTGCGTTTGCCTTCCTGTTGTCTAAATGAAGCATAAAGTGGAGACATGTCCCTCAATCTTTTTACAATTCCAGGCATTACATAAAGCACGTGTTCCACTTCTTCAGGGGTATTATCCTTTCCAAGGCTAAAGGTGATAGAACCATGACATATTTCTGGCGGAACACCAACCGCTGTAAGCACATGGGATGCCTTTAATCCTGTTTCATCGGCAGCCATCATATTTGAAGCACATGCGCTGCCGCTTGCACATGCTATACTGTTTAGGTTTAGCCACAACAACAAGGATTCTCCCTCTACAAACTCAATCCAGAAACTTACATGCCCTGGCAACCTTTTCTTTGGATGTCCGGTAAAATGTAGAAAATCTATTGTTGATTCCATTCCATTCCATAATTTTTTCCCGAGTGTTACCAGCCTATGCACCCTTTCATCCAATTCCTCCATCGCAAAACGGGCGGCTTCACCAAAACCTACAATACCTGGCACATTTTCAGTGCCTGCACGGTAGCCCATTTCCTGAAAACCTCCATGCATAATTGAGCTAAGACGCATACCGTTTTTTAGGTAAAGGGCAGCGACACCTTTTGGTCCATAAAATTGATGGGAAGAGATTGTCATTGAATCTACGCCGAGGTCTTTAACATCTACAGGGATTCTTCCACATGATCCAGTGCCATCGGAATGAAAGACAATCTCGCGTTCCTTCAAAAATGAAGCGATCTCTTTTATGGGTTCGATGGTTCCTATCTCGAGATTTGCATGCATTACAGAAACGAGAACTGTATCATCCCTGACCTTTTTTGCAAGATCATCCATATCGACTACACCGTAATTATCCACCTGAATAAAATCGATTTCAAAACCGAGATTTCTCATAAAATCTGCCTGATTCATTATCGAAAAATGTTCAATGTCAGAAAAGAGTATATGTTTGCCTTTGTCTTTGTTTGCAAGCGCCAAACCCTTTATTGCCATATTGTTTGATTCGGTGGCAGATGAGGTAAAGATAATTTCGTTCATCTGTGCACCAATGAGTCTGGCAATTTTTTCACGTGCTTCCTCGACCGCCTTATGCGGTCTACCACCCTCTTCTATGAGTATAGACGAAGGGTTTCCAAAGTGTTCAACAAAATAAGGCAGCATAGCATCAAGCACCCTGTTGTCAACAGGTGTCGTTGAAGAGTGATCAAAGTATATCCTTTTCATAGATTAAATATAACACATGTTAGAAAACATTTCCATTAGGATTACATATCATTTTTCTTGTTTTTTCGATATGATTTTGGTAGAAAATTACACTTATTTTAAGTTGTTAGAAGTGAACAACCAGCATTTAAAAAAAGTTTATGTGTTTAAATATCGTTTAAAAATTCTATAAGAATTTTGCTTTTCACTGAATGCTGATATCTTAGGATAAATGTTTACTAAACCAAGGAGGTTTACAATGCAAAAGAGGTACTTACTTGCACCAGGTCCAACAGCAATACCACCAGAAGTGTTATTAAAAATGGCTGAACCAATCATACACCACAGAAACCCACTTTTCGAGGAGGTTGTTCAGGAGGTAAGGGATAACCTTAAGTATCTATTCGGAACGAAGAATGAGGTTTTAATATTTGCATCCTCCGGAACCGGGGCTATGGAAGGTGCTGTTACAAACATGCTTTCCCCAGGAGATAAGGCAATATGCGTAAGAAGTGGTAAATTTGGAGAAAGATGGGCAAACATATGCAAGGCATATGGTGTTGAATCGATAAACATCGATATCCCATGGGGAGAGACTCTCGAACCGGCAGAGATTGAGAAAACCTTAAAGGCAAACTCTGATATAAAGGCAGTATATATTCAGGCTACGGAAACCTCTACTGGTGCAAAATTTCCGGTGAAAGAAATCGCGGCAATTGTAAAAAACTACCCGAATACGCTCATGGTTGTTGATGGGATTACAGGCGTAGGGGTCTTTGAATTGCCTATGGATGAATGGGGCATTGATATCCTCGTAAGTGGCTCTCAGAAGGCACTTATGTTACCGCCGGGGCTTGCCTTTGCTGGAGTGAGTGACAAGGCATGGGAATTTAATAAGACATCAAAAATACCCAAGTTCTACTTTAACTGGGCAAAAGAGCTTACGAATCTCCAGAAAAATCAGACAAATTTTACACCTGCTATATCTCTGATAATTGGTCTTAGGGAATCTCTCAGGATGATAAAAAAAGAAGGTATTGAAAATGTTTACAAAAGAATAGAAATTCTTGCAAAGGCTACCCGCGAGGGTGCATCTGCTTTGGGTCTAAAGATTTTTGCAAAATCACCAAGTCCCGCGGTTACAGCGATATATGCCCCTGAAGGTATTGACGGTCAAAAGATATATAAAACCCTATGGCAAAAATATGGAGTAACAGGTGCCGGCGGTCAGGATCAGCTAAAGGGGAAGGTATTCAGGATTGCTACACTCGGATATGCCGATAAATATGATGTTATAACGGCTGTATCCGCCCTGGAGTTTACGCTTAAAGACCTTGGCTATCAATTTGAAATGGGAAAAGGTGTTTCTGCGGCCATCAATGCTTTGAAAGATCTATAAAAGGAGACGGCAATGATCAAAGTACTAATTGCGGATGCACTGTCTGATAAGGCAGTGGATATTATGAAATCAAACGACCTTATAGTTGATGTTAAAACCGGCTTGAAAGGTGATGAGCTAAGGGCAATTATTGGGGATTATGATGCGTTGATTGTGAGGAGTGCCACAAAGGCAACAAAAGATATTATCGAAAAGGGCGATAAACTTAAGATTATTGGTAGGGCAGGTATTGGTGTAGATAATGTGGATGTTGCAGCGGCAACTGAAAAGGGTGTTGTCGTGATGAATACTCCACAGGGCAATGCGCTTGCTGCAGCCGAACACTCTATTGCGCTTATGTTTGCGGCTGCAAGAAAGATTGCATATGCCGATAAAACAATGAAACAAGGAAAATGGGAAAAAAAGGCGCTGATGGGTACCGAACTTTACGAAAAAACACTTGGAGTAATAGGTATCGGTAATATCGGATCGCTGGTGGCAGAGAAGGCGCTGGCACTTGGAATGAGGGTTATTGCCTACGATCTATATGTATCGAAGGAGTTTGCGCAGAGCAAAGGCATAGAACTTGTTGATTTTGACAAGCTTCTTGAGGAAAGTGATTTTATTGCCATACATGTGCCTCTCGTAAAAGATACAAAAAATCTAATAAATAAAGATACCATAGCTAAGATGAAAAAGGGCGTAATTATAATCAATGTAGCCAGGGGACCGATCGTAAACGAAAAAGACCTTCTCGAGTCGATCGAAA
>MWEV01000203.1 GCA_002071245.1 Deltaproteobacteria bacterium ADurb.Bin026 | reverse complement strand
CCCGGCTATGACCAGAACCGGACCCTTTATCGTGGTTACCGCTTCATACTGCGAACCGTTTAAACTATTCAAAAACGATATATTCATTTACCCCCCTTAAAAATATTGCGCCGCTTGCGCCCGCACTGACCCCCGGAAGCCTGCCTCACGCGCCTTGGCTATATAATGCCTGCACATGCGAACGTTTTCCGCGCGTTTTGGCACTGTTTGAGCTTTGTTGTACCGCCTTGTCGCATTTTTGAATCGTGGCCTCCTGCCTCCGCGTGTGCTAAAAAAGCTCAGAGCGCAAAGGGCATATTTCAAACCATCTGGTAACTTATTCATGTGGTATCTTACTAAAACTCTTTTTTCCAGCAACGTTCTGTACTGGATAACTCTTGTTTGAGGCGTTCAATTTCCTTTTGCGATTTCATTTCCTTTGCTTCAGCTTCTCTTGCTAAATTACATTGCCTGGCAAGCATGGACGCATTAAGCGCGAGTTCTTTTTTAAGCTCGGCTATTTCGCCCCTAAGCTCGGTTATCTCATCATACTGTATATTGAGCAGTTCGCATACACTGTCAGTTATTTCCCATGCAAAAATGCAGCGGGGGCAGTCTGGGGCAACCAGTCCCCGATCTTTGTATGCCGCATCACAAGTACACGGCAACTTTTCAATTATTGCCTCGTAGATTTTATCTCTCACAATTATGCCTCCGTATTTTTGCTTTTCATATGTATTATTCCCGTTTTTGAATGCCACAAAAGCTCCTTTTTTTTCTGGTGCAACTCATAATATGTAATTTGTATATTATGTTACTAAATATGTCAAATAATATGAACATTATCACTATAAAAAACATGACGATTTTAAAAGGTCGTTTTTAGTTGACAAATTCAACAAAAAAAGACCGAACCATTACGGTCCGGTCTTTACTTTCAAAATAGTGCCAGTTGCATAGGCTTTACTTTGTTTTTTTGTTGGGGGATTGGTTTATCCGGCGGCAGTACGTTGCTTGTTGCAGCTTTAGCAACCACCACCTTCTTGCCCCCCTCCTCAATGTATTTCTGATAGTCTCGCTGAACGACACTATCGATAAAGGCCGGATCAGTAGCCATAAAATCAGCTGCCCTGTCCGGTTGTAATATGCTTATATCATAATGCATTTCTTTGCCTCCACGCCGGAGCCTTCGAAACCGCAGACATAGAAACAATGTCTGTGATTCATGTCTCAGAGAGTGTTTCCATCACTTACTCCGTTGCTTTTTCCGTGACCCGGACAATCCGTGTGCACCCCTTCATGACGCCTGTTGCGGGTATGCCGTAGTAATGTGTGTTAAGGCGCTGCTTTTCGAACGGCGTAATCCCTTCATTCAAAAGTTTGATTCGGCGATCAGCGTCTTGGTCGAGGACTGTTTCTACGAGACTTTCGTTACGAAGAATTCCCCGCCTGTTGTTTTTATAGAGCATGTCGGCCTCCTCCTTTTATTCTTTCAGTAAAGCATCCACTTCCATTTCAGTGATATGGTGAACAACTGAAAATAGTGGATTTTTTACTGCTTCCATTTTTTCTGTGAATCCGCGTGCCTTTTCTTCTGTCGAAAACACGCCGATGTTGAGTATGAAGTCGTTGTTTACGACTCTTGTCAATACGTATACCTTCATTCCTTTCCCTCCGGTTACGCTACATTCAGAAGCGACTCGGTACCGTCCTTCATTACAATCCTCATTTTTTTGTTAAACAAATGAATTTCTTGCACATGGTAGGGTACAACACCGGCTACCCACAACCCTTTCAGGAGGTCCGATAACTCATATTGGCCTATTAGCCTTTGTATATCGCTTGAAACATTTTGTCGAAAGTCGCTTTCCTGGGTATCATAGTCGTATCCGTCTGTTATGAACAACCAATTACGGAAGACGATATCATCGATATTCAAGAAATCCTTCGGGGAATTCGTGTAAAAAATAGTATCAATCTCGCGGTAGTCGTTAATGGTACAAAGTGTCGTAAGCGCTTTTCCTCCGACGGTGATGCTTTCGGCTTTGCACCACGTATAATTATAAGATGTTGTCTGTTGTTTGGACATTTCATCGGAGGCAACACTAACGCTTGCAACGACTTCTTCTTGCGGTATCGATTTTAGCCATCTCGGTACCCTCAAGGGGCTCTTAACATGCTTTATCCCAATTTCCTCGACCACAAAGTCAGTCAATACTTCTTCGCCGTTTATTTTCAAAATGACATGTTTGTTCGAAGGGACTGTTTCTCCCTTTTTTACAACCATTGTCTCTAAATCTTCCCACTTTGTATCGGCAAGGTCAGTAACATTTACATACCAGATATCCATGGTATCCAACTCTTCCTGTGTCATTGCCCTTTCGAGAGTGTGCAGTGCTTCAACTATTTCCTGTTCTACATCCGTATTAGTAATTTTTTCTTTTGCGTCAGCGACGATGTACTGACGGACATATTCGACAAGTTCGGCCAATTTCTCATCCTTCTTTATTGTTGTCCTATAAGGCAACACAGGTGTAATCGGACAGCCTTCTGTCACTTCTATATACAGTTTTTCCGAAAAATAGTTGTAGTACTCTGACAGCGATACATTTATGGGGATGCCGTGAAACACGGCACCAATTTTGTTATAGTTCGCCTTTCCATCGGTAAATAAGCCTCTATGCGTGCTGTTCAGATACACCTTGCACCCCGGCTTGAAATCCGGCAGTGTAATGAACCCGTAATTTTCCATCATTTTAGATAGGGACAGCCGCTCTATTGGTTTCCCGTTAAACGTTATATCCAGCGGGAAAAACCCCAAATTGTACGTTTGAACTGATTTCGCAAATTTAGCCGCCACTTCATCTTTTAGAACGGCTTTTAGCATGAATCCGGGTGCTTTGTCTCCCGGTTTCATAAGCCCGAACAGGCCTTCCCTGTACCCGGTAACGTTGAGGAATTTGTTGCAGTCTACCTCGATGTAACCGAAGTTGCTCCGAAAGCTTACCCTTTCGGATATTGCCACCAAATAAAACAGCCCCCATCCGGCAGGCATCTGCCCTTCTTCTACCTCTTTGTGCCATGCCGAATCGGACAAACAGAGCAAGGGTACCACGGAATCAGCACCGTGGCCGTTATCGATAGCCACAAGGGCGTTGTCGGACAACGTTATATCCAGCTTTGTTGCCCCCGCCCTATGAGCGTTTTGAGCAATCTCAAGCAAGACCCCTTCGGGTCTTTCAAAGAAATGGGGAATCTGTTGAAAGAATCTCTCGCTGTTGATTGTGTTAAATTTTACCGCCTCGGCGGTTGAGTTTGCATTTGTCATACTGCCTCCTTTTTTGTATTTGTGATTTTTATTTTTATTTTCAGAACTGATAACTTTGCTGTGGTCTTGGACACCGCAGCATTTATCGAATTTTTACAGGGATATGAAGTCTGGGTGCGGTTTGTTGCAGTCAGGGCAAACCCTGATGTCAACGTAACCGTCTTTGCTGTCAGCTAAAAAGTCAACGGGGGACAATATCGTCCCGTAATAGTTGGCAAAAACCTGCTTCTCTATTGTACACGGTTCGCCGTCCTCGCCGTGACGGATGTCAAAGCGATACGGGAGCTTTTCCGTTGGCTTGAACCAGGGGAGTTCTCCTGGTAAATATGTGAAGCGGCATTCTACGCCGTTCACTTTGACGGGAGAAACCGTTGTTAATTCACCCACGTCGTGCCACTGATTGTTTTTATGAACTATCAGCTTGCAACCGACTTCGAAGATCCCCTCTTCGGTTATAAAATGACCGAAGATATCATTGAAGCTATCGCCATCATAGACGATTGTGCAAGATGTGCCCGGCTTGAGCAGTTTTGTGACTACTTCAACAAGTTCGACGTCCAACCTCTCGTCGTACTTGAAGTAATAGTCGTCCCCGTATGGCCGTACTTCATAAAGCCATTCGGGAATGTCTTTGTTTTCCCGAATCAAGTTCTCTCCTGTGGCGACGAGGACTATCATCAGGCTTTTCTCCTGCTTATTCCACTCAATTTCGTCTTTGTCGCTGAAGCCTATGAACTCGTTTTCAGCGAGCATTGTTTTGACCTGCTCAGGGGCGATAAGCGATGTGAACGATACCCCGCGCATTGTCACGTAGTAACCCATGTTGCCTCCCTTTGTGTTTTTTTGTATGTTTTTACTTAAGATAATTTCGTATGATGAAACTTCTATCCTTCCGCGAAAGTGATATTTTCGCTTCGTATTTGCGATCCCCATACCTGCCTCAACGAGTGCTCTTATTTTTATCGGCCATCGTCCCACAACATAAAATGCCTGCGGGATACAGACACCCACGTACCGTCTGTACTGCCGGCCAGTTGATTTGCTTATCTAAAACACGTTGTCCCCCACCGCAAGGTGAAGGCCTGTGCAAAGGTCTTTTCTTTTATGATTTCCCCCTGATGTGGGGGTATAGTTCGGGCAGGACGCCCTAAAAAAACACTTTCTATGTTTATATTACTTTATGTTTTTTGGTTGATTATTACTATACTGCTAAAGCGGGCATCTTGCCCAAAAGCACTATGAACTACTTTATTTTTTCGGTAATATTTTTGTTGAAAACTGGTACAATAGAAGTATAATAGAGGTGCAATGGAGGTTAAATAATTTTTTGATGGTACAATAATTTGTTGTTATTGTACAGTTATTGTGCTACTATTGTACCGTTATTGTACTTGGTAATTATGGATAAGAAAACACACAAAACCTTGCCAAAGTTAATTCTATACGACGAAAATTCAGAAATTCATCGCGTTTTGAACATAGCTATACTACTCAATACTTATATAAAGATAGAAGAAAAAGTAATATCGATAATTGCAAAAGACGTAGCCACCGCCACATACCTCAAGGAACACCTCCGTCATGATCTGAGCAGGATAAAAGAATATTTCGAGCAAGATACAATTCGTATCACTGTTGAAGATATTGAAGCAGACCAAAAAACGCCTGTCGCAGGTGAACCCGCAAAAGCCGTTAAACCCGGAAAATTGAACGGTTATATAAAAAAGGATTATGTAGAGTATCAGTATATTATCGGAGAGCCGAATAAGCTTGTTTACAATACGGCAATGAATTTTATCGAGCAAGATTTATTAGACAACAACATCATATATGTATATGGCGCTCCAGGAACCGGTAAAAGCCACCTCTTTCACCTTCTTGCAGATACGGCGGTAAAGGCCGGGAAAAGCGTCTACTTGAACAGCGCTGTTAATTTTACTGAACACGCTAAAAATGAGTACCTATCAAAAGAATTTGGGAAGAAACATTTCCTTAAATGCTTTCATAGTTTTGTAATGAAAAGTATATTTTGAGTCTTTGTTTTTTGATGCCCATATCAAAGTTTCATGGGCATTGTTAAATCGAGTGCCTTTGAAATTGGGCATAGGATTAGTTTTAATCCACAAGATATCATTAAGTATCCATAATCCAACATCTTGAATAATCTTTCCAATTCTAAAAATATTGTGATATGAGCCAATTACCCAGATAGTTCCGTTCTCTTTTAAAACACGTTTGCATTCTTTTAACCATTCTTGGCAAAAATTATCGTATTCTTCGAAACTTGAAAATTTATCCCAATCATCATTTACGGCATCTACTTTTGTTTGGTTTGGACGCCATAGCTCTCCCTGAAGTTGAAGGTTATATGGTGGGTCAGCAAAAATTAAGTCAATAGAATTGTCAGGAATTTTTTTCAAGACATCTATGCAATCACCCTGTATTATCTGATTTTTAAATTCTTCGATCATCTTTTATCACTCCTTTGTAGAAAGCCCCCGCCCGTTGAAATAAGAAAAAATTTGGGTCGAGCGTAGCGAGCCGTTTAACGCCCGTTAGCCGAGAGTCTGGACTTGTACGGATTTCGGCGTTTCCTCGTGTTTCGTTTCTGTTAAACGAAGGCAACAACGTCATGAATTTACGGTCTCCTTCACTTCCGTTCCGTTATGGGCTTACCCTTTATAAACCTGTTAGGGAGAGGGGTAAGCGAAAGTAGTAAGGCAGGTTTCCGAATTGCACATAACGTTTTGCAGCTATAAGAAGTTGGCGATTTCGAAGCACAAAACTGTGAACCTGCACGAAAGTTTGATTGAAAAACTGCACTTCATTTAACCACTGAACCGCCAATTTCTTATAGGTGCTGTTAGCGGGTCGTTGTTTTATTTCGCTTTTGATATGAAATAGTCCCAAGTTGCTTTTGATATGTCTGCGATTATTTTTTCATTTACTTCTGCGTTCTCTTTAGAATCCGTTATAAAAACACTTATAAAAAAATTGTTGTTATCGGGTAAGAAAACGATACCAATATCATTTACCGCAGCTGTTATTCCAGTTTCTTTGTTTGTGCCAGACCATCCTGTTTTATGTGCAACCACGGTTCCAACAGGTAAATTCCCTTTTAACCGCTTTTTGCCAGTAGCTGTCTCTTTCATAATTTTCCATAGAAAATCATAACTGCTTGGGCTTAGCAAGTTGCTCTCATTGAGAAAAAAGAGTTCGAGTATTTGGTTAGCAGCTAAAGGTGTCGTCCAATTCTCAAATTGTCTATCCCAATTATTCTGCATTACTTCCTCATTGATTTTAATAGAAATGTTATCAACCCCACTTGCTTTGATGTAGTTTTCAACAAAGTTAGGCCCCCCAAGAATTTTTAATAAAATATCACACCCCACATTATCGCTTTGAGAAATAGTATATTCTAAGATTTCAGCAATACTAAGCTTAGCTCCTTCCGGGTATTTTTCTCTAATTGGACTCCATAAACCAGGCAAAAGTTCACTTTTTTTGATTTTTATTTTCTGGTTTAACTTAAAATTCCCCCTATCTATTTCGGAAAGCATAGCCAGCCCAATATGAAATTTGAACACACTTTGCATTGGAAAATGTCTTTCTCCATTTATTGAAAACACATCCTGTCCATTATTTCCAAGTACTGCAACCCCTATAGTAGCATTCTTTGATGAAATGATTTTTTGTATTTCTTGTTTTAACGAATCTATCGGTTGAGCAAAAGTATTGCAAACCGTGAGTAATAAAATAATAGCTGTTAATTGAAATATTTTCATTTTATTTTCTGTCTTTATGATTATGGTGTCTCTTTACAATGCCCGCTAACGTGTGCCGCACCCGCCCGAAGTGCCCGCCTATAAATTCGCCGGAATGCGAGCGAAGCGGAGACATGAAGGCGCTACCCCTTGTCAAAGCGGGCATTTTGGGCTGCGGCTGTTGGGCGTCTGTGCCTCTGCCTTCTCTTCATAGGGCGGGCGTTTCTTCAATTTCTTCGGATTCTATTTCTTCATTCTTTTCTGTCCCTTTTGTATCTATTTCAAAGAAATCTATTCCTGATAGCTTTTGCTTTAGGTCGCTAACGATTGACGTTATCCTGTTTTCAATAAAGGTGTCGAGAGCATTTTCAGGCATCACATCCATTCTTGACCATGTTAGTAAGTCATTAGATAACAGATGAGATTTAAGAACTTTCTCAAATTTAGAGATATCTTCTCCTTCTTCCTTTGGTACATCAAAATCTTTAATATACTGTAGGGGATTTCTGTCGCTAATAACAAGGTTGGTAATCTGTGTCAAGTAAACGATATTCATTAAGCTATTGCTATTAAGAGAATTGTTCCCTGGATGTTCTGAAATGTAATTTGTTGGGAATACATGATGCAAATTCGGCTTATCTGTTGAAAAGAAGAAATTGTCAGAGATTACATCTCTGTCGGTAAATTTCCAGTCTTTTGGTAAATGATTTGAATAAAGGGAAAGAATCGCTCTGGATAGCCGCCCCTTTGAACTATATGAAGAACTTCTCAATCTATCCTTGTCAATAAGAAATCTGCCAAACTTGGCAGGCATTTTATCGCTGTTTGAATGCAAAAAAGTAATATGATTGGATAATTGAGTGGTATTACTCAATAAATCATCGTTATGAAAGCTATAGAACCAGAAATACTTTTTCAGAAACTCATAATCCGGTGATTTGTTTTGGTAAAAATATGTAGCCAAAGTAATGTAGAAATAGCGGAATGGAATCAAGTCTGGCGTCTTAATATGCAGATGGTTTTCAAAGAAGTCAAATACTTTAAGAATTGCTGATTTGCCGTCCGCCCAAATAGATTCAATTTGCTCAGCTTTTAGTTCGTTAAGGTAGCGAGGGGTAATATTGAAAATGCCAGAGTCTTTGATGTTCTCTCGAATCAATATAGAAAGTATTTGGAGGTAATCAAAATCGCTTATTTTCAGAAATTTACTTCCATTTGATTCAGTACGAAAACCGGAAATAATATCCCGTAAATAGAAACCCTTTCTATCCTTCGTAGCGACTCGGTAAGTTTTTGCAACAACAATATCGAAAATATCTAAGGGCTTGCCAGCTTGATTAATACGTTCGAAAATCTGGCAAACTTCGCCAACCGCAATACCCTTCAGGTCGATATAGGCAATTTTGTAATTGTCTAATACGTTCTTAATGCGCCAAAGGTTATCCAGAAAAACCTTATTATCCGGGAGAGTGCTAAGGCGCGTAAAAATACCCTGAAAATCATTCTTGATTTCCAACAAGCGAACAATTAAGCCATCGTCGAATTTCTTTTTGCGCCCCATATTTCTGCGGAATGTTCCTTCTTTATCATCAATTTCATCCCAAAAGAGAAACCGGTGCGAAAAGCTTGTATCATCGATTGCATCATTGAAAGGAATGCTCAAATCGATGTAAACGGTAGGATTGAACCCTGGTTTGCTGGAAATCTTCCCGCCATAAATAGAGGTGAGTAATGATGTCGTCCTTTGTTGGCCATCTAAAATGTACTGGAATTGTGCCCGTGTATCTTCTGGTGGAATGACGTGGCCACCAACTTCTCTGTGATTGTGCAATTTGATATCTGTTTTCCAAATGAGAATACTACCAAGAGGATAGAACTTATAAATACTATCCCAAAGCTTTTTTACATTGTCTTTTTCCCATACAATTTCCCGTTGAAATGTCGGTATTTGATAGTCACCCTTCTGCAAATATTCCAAATACGAAACAATACTAATACCGTCAGGCTTTATTCTATCAGTTAGATTTGAGAGCGA
Organism: Deltaproteobacteria bacterium ADurb.Bin026; assembly: GCA_002071245.1. Taxonomy (GTDB): domain Bacteria; phylum Desulfobacterota; class Syntrophorhabdia; order Syntrophorhabdales; family Syntrophorhabdaceae; genus MWEV01. The sequence continues at coordinate 3,016 of MWEV01000203.1, read as the reverse complement.
CATTGTTTTATCCTTTCTGTATTAAATGTTTTCTTCCCGCCCGCCCTCTTATTTCTTGAAGGCATAGGCATTGCGCCCAACGTTCTGCGGATAAAAGAAGTTGCCGAAGGCAATTTGGGTGAGGCTCTGCAAGAGCCGACCCGTTTATCCGCTGTTAGGCGATGGGGCGATTTCATTTTTTCACCTTCTGCATTATTATCAAATACTTGAAACCTCTCAGATAGAAATTATATCTTTTTGCTCTCTCATGCCAAACTGGGGTATTCGATGTTTGGTTATGTCTCGATACGCAGACAATATCAACAGGTTTAAAGTAGTGCTCAAGAATAGAATACAGTTTAAATCCTACAGGCACAAATTTTTTCTTCTTTGCTTGGTCTCCAATAAGCCAAGCGATATACTTTCCCGGTTTCAAAACACGATACATCTCTTTTGCCACCTTCTCCAATTCTTCAAAAAATCTCGAATCTTCGCAAGATATATTTCCAATGTTATCGGGGTGGTCATTATATTTTATGTTGTCTGAATACGGGGAATCTATAAAGATAAAATCCGCCGCATCGTTATCTAATGGCAATTTTCTTGCGTCCGCTTGCTTTATATCGTCTCTATACGGGACAATATCAAAGCCCATACAATTTCTATTTTCTTCTTTACAAACATCTATGGTAGTCCCACTTCCGCACATTGGGTCAACCACTAAATCGCCTTCTTTCGTATATCTCTGGATAAGATTCCATATAATAAATGCGGGTGTTACTCCACGATACTTGTTGTCGCCGTGCGGTCTGTCTCCATAATTGTGGGTCGGAAAGTCCCACAATGTTGTCGTTTCAAATTTGGGTTTATTAGTCCTCATTTTTTAACAACCTCTTTAAATCATCTATAAAATGCTCGAAAAGTTTAACTTTGTTACTCTCTTCTATTTCTTCTTCAGTTAAAACATAACTGCCATCTAAATCTACTTCCACTATTGCCCTGCCCTTTTTGGTTGGCTTCTTTTGTATTAATGTTCCATCTTCATCTGGTGTTATGAAATAAACTTTAATGTGTTTTGTCGCTTCATCTTGAAAGAGCTTGAGTTTCCAATATCCAGTTTGTGCGATTCTTTCTCTTAAAGTCACTTTGCTTGAAATGGCGGCCAGAACCTTTTGATTCTGGGGCTTGTAAATGATGATATCAGCATCGGGTAAATGTAACCCAAATTCTCCATAGTCAATAGCTAAATTCCGTTTTACTTGACTCAACTCTTTGGATAGATTCGTACTTCTTTCCAGTTGGTTGCCATTAACAACTTTTAATCCAAGTTCTTCGACTTCATCTGTGATAATGTATTGGACTAACTTTTCTAGATTTTTTCCTTTGAAAGCTCGCCAACTCTGTTCGTGGTCTCCATTAGGAGTAGGGTGTTTCAACCAGTCCTGCTTATGAATCTCTTTTGCTTCTTTCAACAGTTCTGAGATGTGTTTGTATGTTTCTGCTCCATATTGTTTTTTCTTTTCCAGATACAACTTTTTCAAATCCTCGAATTTCATATTTCTCACTCTTTTAGTCCAATGACAATATATTCTATAGGATAAGCTTCAAAGTTTGCTTCATGGTTATTGGCAAATCTGCCTGTTTTTTCATCCCTCTTTTGTGGAAGAATTTTAGATGGGATCTCTCTTTTTAATAGTCTATCGAATTTAAAACCAGAGTACTGCAAACTCTCGGCAAAAACTTCAGCGTTTAGTATATCAATACCCTTCAATTTCGTATCACCGATGACATAGCAACATCTACCACCATGTTTTAAAATTCTAAAACTCTCGTCGAACACCTCTTCCATATCAATGAAAAACGCCTCGATTTCTTTTGCCATTTTCTTGCTTTTTTTAGACATTTTATTAACTATATCCATAGCGATTGAACTTCTTAATCTTTTGTTTTCGTACTTTTTGTAAGCTGTTCCAATAAATTCCTTCTTATACTCAGTCAAATCATCAGCTAAATCAAGCCATATAGTTGATAATTGATGTAAGTCTGCATATTCATAACTGGTCACATAGGGACTTGAGGTTACAACTAAATCTACGGTTTCATCAGACACAGGTTGCTTTCTGGCATCTCCAATCTCAATATTTAAGTATTGATTTATATTTTTCCTTATTCTATCAGGAACGACCTCATAAAAAGCATCATTTCCACTTCGCATTTTCATTAAATGTCTTCGTAATGCATCATAAGGTTTGACTGATTTTTTCTCTAAATCTCTTGTTGGTTTTGTGCTTCCTTGAAGCCATATAGAACAGTTTTTTAAGATGTGGCTGAAGGCAACGAGAAAGAAATTTCTTATAACTTCATCATTTTCATCATAAATGACTCTTAATATTTTTCCAAGTTCATTTTTGTTTTCTTCTGTAAACCAGTAGTTAATTCTATCAATATGTTTTTGAGGGATTAATGGTTCAATCTTATCATTAAATAGTGTTATTTGTGTTCCATTTAAAACTTTTAATCTAGACATAAGTTGCTCAATTTTCTTATTGAGATATTCTGGTTCTATTGGTGTTGATTTTACCTTTGTAATGAGATGAGCAATTTTATTTATGTCTGTTCCACTTGCCTTAAATCCCCTAGAAATGGCAGTAACAATAGTCGTCCCACATCCCATAAATGGGTCGTTTATGTGGGCATCTTTATATGGAATATATTCATCAATTAACTTCTCAACCAATTGAGGAATAAACTTGGCTGGGTATCTATGGTAATCATGAGTCCATTTACCCGTATCCGATGGTTTGTATCCCGCAAATGACCAATCTTCATCTATCTTTTTTGTATTAAATAAGTTGATAATTTCCTTGCGCGACTTTGTTGTTTTGAACATTACGTCGTTTACGACCGTTTTCATCATTGTTTCCATTTTACCATCCTTTGTATTTATAAATCGCCCTTTCGCCTAACTTGTTTGTATCAGCACTTGGTGCAGATATACTTCCAAAATAGGATGATATCAGCACCTGGTGCGGATATT
>MWEV01000202.1 GCA_002071245.1 Deltaproteobacteria bacterium ADurb.Bin026 | reverse complement strand
ACCCACCTCCTGCTTTTCATGTTCAGGTTACACCAACTGCATTGTAGTTGATGTAATGCGCTGGAATGCCGTCCTTCATACATTCAACCATTGGTGTTCTGGCAGTCAAGTAGATGGTATCCTTTTTTTATGATGTGTTTGAGGTATTGTGATCAGTATATATCATAATTACCCACTCAATGTGAAAAAGAACCTTTAGTTTTCGTTTGGTATTGGTACTTCAGAAGGCGGTTTTATGGCTGGTTTGTCAGGTGCTTTGAAATCGTCATTGGGGTATAATGGCAATGCCTTTGACATAAACTCTATCCATATAGGCAGGGCGGTTGTGCCGCCGGATTCCTTGTTTCCAAGATTTATAGACTTGTCATATCCAACCCATACAAGGCATAGAAGATGTGGAGAAAAGCCGACAAACCATGCATCTTTAAAATCATCTGTTGTTCCTGTTTTTCCGGCAAGATAGTATGGCATTGATGCTGCTGCCCTTGCAGTCCCTTTTTTTATTACACCTTTCATTATATCGACAAGTGCAAAAGCTGCTTCCGGTGATACCACATTTTCTTCATAAGGTTCATCTGTATAAACCTCTTCACCCTCTGTGGTCATTATATTCCTTATAGCTACCGGATGGATATAATTTCCGTTTCTTGCGAATACGGTATAGGCAGATGCGAGATCGAGAGGCGCTATCTCAGTTGTGCCCAGTGCAAGAGAAAGATTTGGAGCAAAATTGCTATCTATATTCAATCTTTTTGCCATTTCTATCACATTACTCACACCAACAATTTCGAGCAGCCTGATGCTTGCTGTATTCAAAGATAGCTCGAGTGCTTTGCGCATTGAAACATCTCCGTGATATTCATTCTTGTAATTTCTTGGCTGCCATATTTCTTTGGTATATGGATTCGTGAAAGATATAGGCGCATCTCTGAGCACCATGTCAGGGCGGTACCCTTTTTCCAATGCAGTTAAATAAATGATAGGCTTGAAGGCTGAGCCCGGCTGTCTTTTTGCCTGTACTGTCCTGTTGTAAGGAGTACGCGTGAAGTCTTTGCCACCTATCATTACCTTTATATTACCTGTTTTTACTTCGATAGCTAAAAGAGCAACCTCAGGCAATTCAGTTACATTTGGATGCCTTTTTTTGTATAATTGAATCCCCTTATCTATTGCCTCATAACCGAATTCGGTCATTTTCAGATTTATCGTAGTTTTAATATTGAGTCCCTTTGTGTAAATATCCTGCGAATTTTCAAAGAACTCATCGAGGTTTTGCTTTATGTATTCGATATAATACCCTGTTTTTTTCTCGTATGTTCTCAGTGGTGCAAGGGTTAAGGGGGTTTTGATCGCCTTGGTATAGGTATTTTTGTCTATGAATCCTGCATCATACATCTTGCTGAGTACGATATTTCTTCTCTCATGAGCCTTGGAATGGTTCTTAAAGGGTGATAATTTTGAAGGAGATTTTGTAAGCGCTGCAAGTGTTGCAGATTCTTCGATGGTCAGTTGGCTTGCCTTTTTGTGAAAATATGTATAACTTGCTGCCTCAACACCATGGGCACCTTCACCCAGATAAATCAGGTTCAGGTACATATTTAGTATCTCGTCTTTTGAATATGCCCTTTCTATCTGTATAGCAAGGGCAGCCTCTTCTATCTTTCTTTTAAATGTTTTTTTCGGGCTTAAGAAAAGATTTCTTGCGAGCTGCTGGGTGATGGTTGATGCACCTTCTGTAATTCCCTGACGGGTAATGTTTTTAAGGGTAGCTCTTAATATGCTTCTTACGTCAATACCAAAATGTTTATAGAAACGCACATCTTCTATGGCTATGAAGGCGTATTTGAGGTGGTTTGGCATTTCTGTAATAGGTATAGGTATCCTTTTTTCAATGAAAAGTTCTGCGAATAGCTCATCGTTGTCAGCATAAAGCCTTGTTGCAGATTTAGGTTTATATGATTCGAGCTGTTTTATATCCGGAATTTCAAGATAATTTACAAGGCCATATCCAAAGCTGCCCCCAAAAATGGCAGGCAGCAGGATTAAGAGGATGCTGAACTTAATAATCTTTGAATACATCTCAGATTATATTATACTTTATATTCTGAATGTTATCAAATTGCGATAAGATAATTATTGTTCTTGGTCCGACCTGTACCGGAAAATCTGAGTTATCTGTACGTCTTGCAAAAGAATTCGGAGGAGAAATTGTTAATGCCGATTCTATGCAGGTTTATAAACATTTCAATATAGGAACTGCAAAACCAGATATTGTACTGCGGGCTAGCGTACCACACCACCTCATCGATATTGTTGCGCCTGACAGGAAATTCAATGCCGCTATGTTCAAAAATCTGGCAGATTTAGTCGCCAAAGAGATTATAGGCAGGGGAAGATTGCCTATTTTTGTGGGAGGTACAGGGCTTTACATCAGGGTATTGTTGTATGGTTTATTCCCTGTACCGAAGGAAACAGGACTTAGGGAATCAATAACAGAGGAATATACAAAAGACCCAGTACAGTTTTACGAAACCTTGAAAAAGGTTGACATTGAATATGCGAATCAAATTAGTTTTCGGGATAAGATAAGGGCTGTAAGGGCTATGGAGGTCTTTAGAACAACAGGCGTGAAGATGTCCGAATGGCAACTCATCCATGGTTTCAGAGAGCCGCATTACAGGGCATTGAAGGTCGGCTTAAGAAGAAATAGGGATGAACTCTATAATAGAATAAATAAAAGGGTTGAAGATATGTTCGATGACGGTTGGGTCGAAGAGGTGAAGGGCATTCTATCCATGGGTTATCAACAGGATGAGAAGCCTTTTTCAGGCATAGGGTACAGGGAGATACTCTCATATATTAACGGTTTAATTACATATGAAGATATGGTAAAAGAAATAAAAAGGCACACGAGAAACTATGCAAAAAGACAATTTACATGGTTTGGAAGGGAAAAGGACATAAACTGGTATACTTACCCGGAGGAAATTGACGCCATCTTTTCTATGGTGTCGGGATTTTTGAAATAATGGAGCTAAAACGTATAATAGAGGCGATCCTCTTTGTATCTCCAAGGCCAGTATCATTTAAGGGGCTTTTTAAGAAGATTGAGGGTTGCTCAATCAAAGATGTTGAAAAAGCTTTAAATGAATTGATAAGGGAGTATAATTATTCTGATAGGGCAATAGAGGTTGTTCAGGTTTCTGGTGGCTTTCAGATGAGAACGAGGGTTGAATTTAAAGATTGGATCAGGCGTTTTGTAAGAGAAAAGGACGTGGAGCTCACAAAATCGGTTCTTGAGACCCTTGCAACGATTGCTTATAAACAGCCGGTGACAAAGAAGGAAGTGGATGCAATAAGAGGCGTTGATTCGTCCCGTGCCATAAAGAATCTTTTAAATAAAAGATTGGTAGAGATTGCTGGGAGGGACGACGAGATAGGTAAGGCAATAACATTCAGGACCACGGGAAAGTTTTTAGAGGTGTATGGACTTAATAGTATTGAAGATTTGCCAACATTAAGAGAATTGGAATCAATATAGAAGGAGGATTTTATGGATATATCTGAGCTTCTTATTTTTATGGTTGAAAACAAAGGGTCTGACCTCCATGTCAGCTCAGGTGAAGTACCAATGGTGAGGATACACGGAGAAATGAGAAAGATCGAAGTTCCTCCACTTGAGAAGGATGATGTGCACAATATGATTTATGAGATTTTAAATGATCAGCAGAGAAAAATCTTTGAAGAATTTCTCGAATTGGATTTTTCGTTTGCCCTCGGCGATATTGCCAGATTCAGGGTGAATTGTTTTAAACAGCAAAGGGGCGATGCAGCAGTATTTAGAACGATCCCAACGAAGATCCCTACCTTTGAGGAACTAAATCTTCCAAAGGTATTCAGAGACATTGCGAAACTGGAAAAAGGACTTGTTCTCGTTACGGGTCCAACAGGAAGCGGAAAATCGACAACCCTCGCGGCGATTATAGATTTGATAAATAGCGAAGAGTTGGGTCATATATTGACGATAGAAGATCCTATTGAATTTGTCCATAAATCAAAAAAGTGTCTTGTAAATCAGAGGGAGCTGGGGCCTCACACGAAGAGTTTTGCAAATGCGTTGAGAAGCGCACTGCGTGAAGACCCGGATATTATTCTTGTCGGCGAGATGAGGGATCTTGAAACAATATCTCTTGCCCTTACAGCAGCAGAAACAGGGCATCTTGTCTTTGGGACATTGCATACAAGTGGTGCCCCCAAGACAGTGGACAGGGTTATTGACGTTTTTCCTTCAGCTCAGCAGGCACAGGTACGCGCAATGTTTTCTGAGTCTATCCAGGCGGTAGTAACCCAGGCACTCTTTAAAAGGAAAGATGGTAAAGGCAGGGTGGCGAGCTTTGAGATTATGATTGGAACGCCCGCAGTACGCAACCTCATAAGGGAGGGAAAAATAGCGCAGATACCGTCGATAATGCAGACGAGCAAGGGTGTTGGCATGCAGACAATGGAATCATCAGTAAACGAATTGCTTGCTAAAAATATTGTTACAAGGGAAGAAGTAGCTTTCTGGCTACCACAATCAACTCAGCAGAGGT
>MWEV01000201.1 GCA_002071245.1 Deltaproteobacteria bacterium ADurb.Bin026 | reverse complement strand
AACAACATAATCAAAGAATATGTCACAATAAACAGGGGAACTCCGCACGGAAAAGGTATAACAAAGGTAGGGGATAATAATTTTATTATGGCCTATGCACATATTGCACATGATTGCGTTGTGGGTAGTAATGTTATTATGGCTAATTGTGCTACGCTTGCGGGTCATGTTGAAGTGGATAATTATGTGATTTTCGGCGGTTTATGTGCTGTACATCAGTTCTGCAGGATTGGCAAATACGCATTTATAAGTGGGCTTACAGGCATACCTAAAGATGTGCCTCCATATATCATTGCAGCAGGGCCAAGGGCGAAGCCATACGGACTTAATGTTGTTGGTCTTGAAAGGCACAATTTTTCAAAGGAAGAGATTTTAATATTAAAAAAGGCATACAGGCTTTTATTCAGGTCGTCATTGCCGTTAAATACATCTCTGAAGATTATTCAGGAGGAGTTGGAAGGTAAACACATAGAAGAATTGGTCGATTTTATAACAAACTCAAAGAGGGGTATATGTCGATAAAAATTGCCCTTGTCGGTGCCGGCCATATGGGCAGGATTCATCTTGGGAAATTGATTGAATTAGAAGATGTAGAAGTATTAGGTGTTGTAGATGTAGATAGAAATGCCCTTGACAACGTATATAAAAATCATCGTTTGCCAATTTATGAGGATTATAAAAATATCTCTGACATAATTGACGGCGTTGTTATATCAAGCCCAACTGAATCCCATTATGAGATAGCAAAATACTTCCTTGAAAGAGGAGTCCATGTATTTATTGAAAAACCTATAACAACAGAGATAGCCCAAGGTAAAGAGCTTGTCGAAATATCGGACAAGCTTAATCTGGTTTTACAGATTGGGCTTTTAGAAAGGTTCAATCCTGCCATAAAAGAAGCTATGAAACATATTGAGCGACCCTTATTTATTGAAGCCCGCAGAATGAGTAGTTTTACGGGAAGGTCAACGGATATCGATGTGGTTTTGGACATGATGATCCACGACATAGACCTGACCCTTTCTGTTGTGAAAGATGATGTTTATGAGATACAGGCGTATGGCATGCCTTTTGTGTCAGACAAGCTGGATATGGCTTCGGCATGGATTAAATTTTCCAGTGGTTGTACGGCATGTATAACCGCAAGCAGGGTATCTGTGAACAGGGAAAGATCATTTGCAATCTACGAAAGTAAAAAAAGATATTTTGTTGACCTGTTGAGCGGCCGACTAACCGGTACAGTCATTGGACATGGTGGGGGTGTTGATACATTTGAATATGAAGCGGATAAGGTTGACTCCGTGAAGGAAGAGTTGTTGGAATTTATTAGCTCAATAAGTGTTGGAAAGAAGCCCAGAATTAGCGGTAAAGAAGGGGTGAATGCCCTTGTCATTGCCGAAAAGATCAAAAAAATTGCTGCAAACAAATCATAAAAGAGCGTTCAACAAAGAGATAGTCATCATAACGGGCGAGTTATCCGGGGAAATACATGCATTCCATCTCGTAGATGAGCTCAAAGCCTATTGTGATTTTCATTTCAGCGGTATCGCAAGCAACAAACTCAGAAACATTGGTGCAGAAATTATCTATGATTACAAACATATATCCATAACAGGTCTCAGTGAGGTGTTTACTAAACTACCTTATATTCGACGCGCCTTTCGAGAAATCAAGAAACATTTAATAAAAAGAAGACCTTCTCTTGTAATACTTGTTGATTTTCCTGGCTTCAATATGAGAATAGCCAGGTTTGCCCATGATAACGGTATACCAGTGATCTATTTTATCCCTCCTCAGATATGGGCATGGAGAAAAAAACGGATACACAAGATAAAAGAATATGTAGACAGGGTAATCTGCATATTACCATTTGAAAAGGCTATTTATGATGGTTATTCTGTTGATACGATTTATGTGGGGCATCCCTTTGTGGAGATAGTACGGCCGTCGCTAACTAAAGAGGATTTCTGCAGGGCGGTAGGTATTGATGTCAACAGCCCTGTTTTAACGATTATGCCTGGAAGCAGGGAGAATGAAGTGAAAAGGCATATGCCGATTATGATGGATGTTATTGAGAAGATAACGCAAAAGGTTAAGAATCTTACAATATTGCTACCATTAGCGGAAAACATTGAACGGGAAAAGATCGAGCAATATAAAAGGGATGGGGTAAGAATAGTTTATCTGAAAGGTGCGTCATATGATGCCCTTAATTATTCTAATCTTGCGATAATAGCATCAGGCAGTGCAACGCTCGAGGCTGCGATCCTTGGGGCACCGACAATAGTTATCTACAAGGTTTCATTCCTATCGTATGTGGTTGCCAGGTTGATTGTAAATGTAAAATACATCAGTTTGCCTAACATAATCGCGGGAAAGGAGGTTTTTCCTGAATTTATTCAGACCCTCGAGGCTGAAAAGATTGCAGAAAAAGCACTCTATATGTTAATTAATGGCAGAGAAAAGATAAAAAACGAATTAGAAGATATTAAAATGAAACTTGGCAGAAACAATGCGTATAAATTGGCTGCCAGGCATATAATGGATTTTCTGGAAAATACATATGGCTCTTTATCTTAGACTACTCAAATATTTAAAACCATACTGGCCCAAACTCGTTTTTGCAATGATTTTTATGGCGCTTGTTGCCTCTACAAATGGCCTGACAGCATACATTGTAAAGCCTGTACTGGATAACATTTTTTTCGAGAAAAATGCATTGATGTTAAACGTTATACCTTTTGGGGTGATACTGCTATATCTTTTAAAGGGCATTTTTGATTATTTTCAGGCGTATCTGATGGGCTTTGTAGGTCAAAAGGTTATTACGGACCTGAGGGACGAGATTTTTAATGCATTGCAGAAACAGCCTCTAATGTATTTCGACAAAACGCCTACAGGTACAATAATTTCAAGGATAATAAACGATGTTACTCTCGTTCAAAGTGCTGTTTCAGATGCTTTTACTGCAATACTCAAAGATATCTTTACCATCATAGGTCTTGTCTGTGTTGTGTTTTATAGAGATTGGAAGTTGGCCACCATTGCATTTATTGTTCTTCCGTTTGCGACGTACCCAATAGTAAGCTTTGGACGAAGATTGAGAAGGATAAGCACAAGAACACAAAAAGAAATGGCAAAACTGACAAATTTTTTACACGAAACCATAACAGGTCAACGCATTGTCAAGGCATTCTGTATGGAAGACTATGAGAGCAGACGTTTTAAGGATGAAAACGAGACTCTGTTCCGGATTATATTAAAACGATACAAGATAAGGGCACTTTCTTCTCCCATTATGGAGGTGCTCGGGGGCATAGCGATAGCTGTTATAATTTGGTATGGCGGTAGCGAGGTTATATCTGGTAAATCAACACCAGGAAATTTCTTTTCTTTTACAGCAGCGCTTCTGATGCTCTATGAGCCGATTAAAAGACTGAACAGGGAAAATCATAATATACAGCAGGGGCTTGCGGCAAGCCAGAGGGTGTTTGAGATTATTGACCGTGAACCAGAAATAAAGGAAAACGAACACGCAATTAACTTAGAAAATGTGAAGGGTATTATTGAATTTAAGGATGTTTATTTTAAATATGAAGAAAAGATGGTGCTCAAAAACATAAATTTGAAGATCGATCAGAATGAGGTTCTTGCAATAGTTGGAGAAAGCGGTGTAGGAAAGACGACGCTTGCAAATCTCATCCCAAGGTTTTACGATGTAGCAAAAGGTTCTATAGAGATTGATAATATTGACATAAGAAACATTACGCTTAATTCTTTGCGAAAGAACATTGCTCTTGTCACACAGGACGTTATCCTGTTCAATGACACTATAAAAGCGAACATCTGCTATGGTGAAAGCCAGGATATGGAAAGAATGGAAGAGGCTGCTGCTATGGCATATGCAAACGATTTTATATCCAAGCTTCCTAAACAGTATGATACCATAGTAGGCGAAAAAGGTATCCGTCTGTCAGGTGGACAGAAACAGCGAATAGCCATTGCAAGAGCGCTTTATAAAAATACCCCGATCCTTATACTCGATGAAGCGACCAGTTCTCTTGATGTTGCCTCTGAGGTTGAGGTACAAAAGGCATTTGACAATTTGATGAAGGG
>MWEV01000200.1 GCA_002071245.1 Deltaproteobacteria bacterium ADurb.Bin026 | reverse complement strand
GATTAATTGACTGTTTTCGACAAGTTCTTTTTCGGAATATAGATGCCAGCAATTCAATGCTTCTAAATATTCTGGCCTCAATCTGTTGTCATTATCATTCAAATGCTGGAATTTATGTAAAAATCCTGTTGTAGAAATCGTATTAATTATTTCTAGAATCTGTTCCATCGTGTTGGGTTGATCGGAAAGAAAATCCCATAACTCGTTTGCTATCAAAATTTCATCATAATCAAAATATTTATTCATATTCACGATTGAGCCCAAAAATCTCTTTTTGTCAAAGCTTGATATAGATTCGATCGCAGGGTCGACTGTTGGATCAAAAGGAAACCCAATGTAAAACTGAATTTGTCTGTTAGAGAATTTTCGATAAAGCGCAGCCTTTCCCTCTAAAATCTTCTGTTTTTCACCTCTTACTTCACCTGAGTTGGGTCTCACGGTTTTTAATTCTATAGCAATAATAGAGGCATCATCTTCAATGAATACATCAGCCGAAAAATCAAGGGCGTTCACTAATGGCGTATCATAGTTTTTATAAATTAATGCATTTTCACGGCAAAGATCTGGTTTATCAATAGAATTGCTCAAACTAGTGATAATTTTTGAAATATTGTCCTTTTGAGTTTGAGTAATTTGCAGGTTTCCAGATTTTTTTGAAGTATATTCCCTTTTTTCTCCTTCACATAAATGATGTGCAACATTCTCGAAAAAAGACTGCCCAAGAGTTGTGTTTAAGCCATGAAGCCAACTGCTTAGACTGATTAAAAAAGGAGTATCAGTTACTTTTCCTTCTATTTTATCTGAGAATGCCTTTAAGAAAGATTCGTGAAACGGAGCGTTTCTGTTTTTTGATGCATCTTCTGGAAAGGTTTCAAAACGAGCCATCAATGTTTTGATAACTTCAATCGAAATTTTTTCCTTTACCTTATTTGATAACGCCATTTTAAGAGAGTTCCTTTAATGTTTTTAAATGCTCAACAGACAACTCTAATTTTTCAAAAAAAATGTCTCATATCTTTTTCAAGTGAAAAATCGTTTCTGAATATGCGCCTTTGTCTTTTTCGGTACGGTTTATCACCGGTCTTTTGTATTGGTTTACTATACGCATGTTAGCCTTTTCTGCAATAATCGGGTATACATTGCGCTTGTCATTGGCAACAAGAAAAACATCATAGTCGTCAGCCAAAAACCTTTTGCAATTATTGAGAACATCTGCTATTCCTTGAATGTAACTTTGCCTTGCCTCTCTCCCTTGCCCCCTGTAAAGAGGTCCTATCTCCAGGTCATCTTTACGTTCAAAACCAAAAAGGTCATATGCGTAAGCATGCTGTTCATGGTAATCGATTAACCCGATATACGGGGGACTTGAAAACATTCCTTTAATTTTTTGCCTTCTTGCCAGTTCTGCAAATTTTAAGTTTATTCTATCAAGTTCGTTGAAGATATTAATAGTGCGACTGTCTCCATTTATACAAACTTGAAAGGTTGGTGTGCGTAGTTTGTCAAATTGCAAAAGGCGTTTCGTTGTGTCTTTTGCATAGGCTTCCCACCATTTCAGGATTGAAAAAAGTGGTTTGCAAATTTTTCCATGCTTTGAGCAATAGTAAGTTGTTGTGACAGGCTCAATCAGCGTAGCCAGATCAGCATGTGTAGTCGCCCTGCAAGAGCGAATGGTTCTACTCAAAATTACGCTGATAATGTTTCTTGTATCTGCATTTTTAATCTTTTTTATCTCATCGAAAACACATTGAATTTCATCTCTTAGGTGTTGAGAATACCATCTGTCAAGGAAAGAATCGGCTGTATCCTGCTTGAGTTTGATGTTGTATTGGCGTACAAGTTCGTTAAAAATTGGCAAAAATTCTTTTTCTTTCTCTGCGCCATATTCTTCTTCGTTAATCATATTCCGTTTTACCTTAAATTTGTACTCTGGCACAGGGAAATGCATATTGTTAAATCCATAAAGTGCCTGCAAAAGTCTTTCCTCAAATTCTGGTACATGAGAGTCTGATATAAATTCTTTCAGCCTTTTTGTAATCCGGTAAATCTCTGCTTGAACATCAATTAAATCATATTTTGCGATCTTACAGTTTCCTATAAGGGTATTGAAAGCAGAAACATCGATACCAACAGCATGCATTCCGAGTTCACAGGTCTGAACCATAGTGGTGCCGCTGCCGGAAAACGGATCAAGTATAATGTCGCCTTTTTTGAAATATATTGACTTTTTGAAATTATCTGTATGACTGTCGAGAAAATATTCTACAAGCTGTGGAATGAATTTGCCCTTGTAGGGATGCAGGCGATGCACGTGTTTCGTAGTCTCGGCCTCTTTATACTGATCAAAGGACAATGCCCAGTTTAAATCCTCGCCAAGTCGATTTTTCCATGAAATTTCCCTGTATCCATTGTAAGATTTGTAGTATTCGATAAGGTCCTTTTTGGAAATTTTTGTCGTTCCGTTTCCATTGAACCTTTTTATCCTTCCATACTGGATAAGGTAGGAAATATTTGAGGTCGTAACGTTTTTGCCTAAATAACCTGTTGCCCACTCGCTGGCTTCTTTTATGGTCAGCAACTCATCCCTGTTAAACATCTATGTTCACCCTCCATGCGAGATCTGAAATACGGTTTCGGGATTTCTTGTAAGCCCACCTTTAAGTAATGTCGATATTGCCTTATTATTGTAACATCTGGTCATTTCAAATTCTATCCAAAAAGCTTTATCCATGGTGTGCGTCTTTTGGTTTTCACCCCTCTATGTTTATGCCTCAAGGTGTTCTATCCTCCACAAAAGAGAGCCTGTATTGTAGCTTAATTCATAGAGTGCATTTCCATCGGTAACGGAGAAATGATAGATATCGTTCTTTCCCTCCCTTGCCCTCCACATATATGTAATCTCTTCGACCTTGATGAATCTTCCTGACCACCTGAACCGTAAAGGCCGTATCTTATAGGAGGGGTCAAACACGGCAAGCACTGCCACCGACTGTCCGATGTTCATAACGCTACACCTTGTTTCGTATGAGGCCGATGACCTTTCCTGCAATGGTCACGTCATCGACACTATATTCCCTTGGCTCCATCGAGTTGTTTTCAGGTTTCAGGATAACCTTGCCCTGCCTGAAAAGCACCCTTTTTACCGTTGCCTCATTCCCTATAAGGATTATCCCGATATCGCCGTGTTTAACTGTGGACTGTTGCTTCACAATCACATAGTCTCCGTCGAGGATACCGGCATCTTTCATGCTGTCACCAACAACCCTCAAAGAGAATGTATCCTTTGCGGGGAAAAGTGCAGGATCGACGACGATATGTGTCTCGATCTCCTCTATGGCTAGTATAGGATCTCCTGCCCGTATTCTCCCGGCTACAGGCACTGTATGCTCTCCAGCGGTCTTGAAACCTTTTATCTCGATACCCCTTGATATTGCAGGGTTTATATTGATAACGCCCTTCTTTTCGAGTGACTTGAGGTGATTTCGTGCAGCAGGCCACAGGATATGGAAGTGCGCCCCTATCTCCCTTACAGTGGGCGGATAACCCTGTTTTTTGACATAATCCTTTAAAAATTCAAAGATCCTTTTTTGTGTTTCGGTCAGTCCTAACATATATACAAATGTATACTATATAGAGAATACTGTCAAGGGTAAAATGTATTTTTTGGTGTTTGGTATTATCGAGATATTCTTCGGAATGTAGTCTGCTTTACAGAAGTGAACCATTCAATAAATTAAAAGGTCTGCAACAACAAAAAAAGGAGGTAAGCCATGAGTAGGAAAAACCGTATGATATTTATTTTTGCCTTTATTATTTTTCTGTGTTCAGGTACCCTTGTCCTATACGCCTTTAATCAAGCAGATCTGCAGAAGCTTAACAGTACAAACAAATGTCCTAAATGTGATCTTTCCAATGCAAATCTTTCCAAAATTGATATGTATGGCGCAGACCTCTTAGGTGCGAACCTTGCGGGGGCAAACTTAAGCGAATCAGCCTTTGAAGATGCGGATTTGAGAGGCGCAAACCTTACGGGTGCCAACATCAAGGGGACGAGCTTTTCAGGTGCAAAACTATCCGATACCATCTGGGCGGATGGTAGAAAATGTAAGTCAGGCTCTATAGGTAAATGCAAATAGCCCTTTAAACGTTGTTGAAATTATTGTTTTGCAATTTGGGCCTCCAAGAGTATAATAGATAGATTTTTGCATACTATGGGGGCAGGATATGTTTAAAAGGGTTTGTTGTTATGGTCTGGTTGTTATATTTTTTTCTTTTTTGATGTTTGCCTGTTCGGAAAAAAAACAAGACAGTCCCAGTGCTAAGGATTATTTTAACAGGGCTTATGGTTTCGTGGATGCGGGCTATCCCCAGGATGCGATCCAGCTTTATACGCTTGCTATCGAAAAGGACCCAGCATATATCGATGCATACTACAACAGGGGGGTTATGCATTTTGTGCTCAGGGAATACAAAAAGGCCCTTATTGATTTAGACAAGGTGATAGAGGCAAGACCGAATTATGCAATGGCTTACGCAAGTAG
>MWEV01000199.1 GCA_002071245.1 Deltaproteobacteria bacterium ADurb.Bin026 | reverse complement strand
TTTGATTTTATATATGTAAGCGCCGCTTGGGCAGACTCCTTCATTACATCCCCCATATTACCGGTAAGGGTCAATTCTTTTTTTCCTTTTCTGCAGGATGCCTCTATATAAAGAACCTCGCCGCCGAATTCAGTCCACGCCAGACCGCTCGATATCCCGACTGCATCAAGCAATAAATCGCTTTCCGGGAGATACTTCGACGGCCCAAGAAAGGTGTGGAGATTCCTGGTTGTAACTATCACCTTTTTATTGTTTCCTTCTGCGATCTTCCGTGCCGCCTTCCTTCCAATCGCAGCTATCTCCCTCTCGAGATTTCTCAGACCCGCCTCGCGGGTATAGTCAAGAATAATCCTTGAAATGCTATAGTCAGTAAATACAAGATTTTTCTCTTTAAGCCCGTTCTCTTCGAGTTGTTTCGGAATAAGATATTTCTTTGCAATAACAAGCTTCTCCTTTTCCGTATAACCCGCAATATTTATCACCTCCATCCTGTCTTTTAACGCGGTCGGAATTGTATCTATCCTGTTTGCCGTCGTTATGAACATAACCTTTGAGAGGTCAAAAGGCAGGTTCAGGTAATGGTCGCTAAATGAGTTGTTCTGCTCGGGGTCAAGCACTTCGAGAAGGGCACTTGCAGGATCACCCCTGAAGTCACTACCTATCTTGTCGATCTCGTCCATCATAAACACAGGATTATTTGCGCCTGCCTGTTTTATGCTCTGGACTATCCTTCCTGGCATCGAACCCACATATGTCCTTCTGTGGCCCCTTATCTCTGCCTCATCCTTTACGCCGCCCAGCGATATCCTGACAAATTTTCTACCTATTGCCCTTGCGATAGATTTTCCGAGCGAGGTCTTTCCCACGCCAGGCGGTCCTACAAAACAAATAATGGGACCCTTGATTTCGCCTTTTAATTTTATGACACTTAAAAATTCGAGTATCCTCTCTTTAACCTTTTCAAGGTCGAAATGGTCCTCATCAAGAACCTTTTTTGCCATTTTTATATCGATATTGTCTTTCGTAGATATACTCCATGGAAGCTCTACAAGCCATTCGATATATGTCCTTATCATGGAGGACTCGATTGCATCGGGGTGCATCATGTCAAGCCGATCGAGCTGTTTTTTTGCCTCTTTTTCAATATCTTTCGGCATTTTGGCCTTTTTTATCCTTTTATGCAGGTCTTCTATTTCTTCGGTCCTTTCATCGCTCTCCCCGAGCTCATTTTTGATCGCCTTCATCTGCTCCCTTAGAAAATAATCCCTCTGGCTCTTTGTCATCTCGTCCTTTGCCTGTGACAGGATCTTTGCCTGCATGTTGAGAAGTTCTATCTCTTTGCCGAGGATCTCCGAGAGCTTTCGTAAGCGCAAAACAGGGTCTATTATCTCGAGTATCTCCTGCGCCTTATCAACTGCAATCCCCAGGTTCGCCGCTGCCACATCAGCAAGCTTTCCCGGTTCATCAATGGTATCAAGCACCATAAGCACATCGGGGGGCACCATCCTACCCATGGAGACAACCTTTTCCATCTCTTCCTTCACATATCGCATGAGGGCTTCAATCTCGAGCGTTATCTCTGTGATTATAGGCTCATCAATGGGTTCTATCCTGACCAAGAATGTAGGGGTTTCCTGCACATACTCCTTGACTGTTGCCTTTTTCAATCCCTGAATGAGAATCTTTACCCTACCGTCGGGTAGCCTCAGCATCCTCATGATCTGTGATACAACACCAACCGAATGTATCCTGCCAGGCAAGGGGTCTTCGTCCGTTAAGTCCTTCTGGGCAGTCACAAGAATAAGCCTGTCTTTTGACAAAGACTTCTCTACAGCATTGATTGACATATCCCTTCCAACAAAAAGAGGTAGAATTACAGACGGATACATAACCATATCCCTTACTGGAAGAAGAGGTAATACCGTAGGTATGTCTATCGTTTCACTTTCCATCATAATGTTTATTGAGCCTCCGTATTTTTTGGTTATGACCTGAAAAACGCATGAAAAGCTCTGTATGTCTCGTAAACATCGAGCTTGCTTGATATTTCGAAGGGAGAATGCATCGTCAGAATAGGCGTGCCACAATCAATAATATCCATGCCATGAACAGCAAGGTGCTTTGCTACCGTTCCACCTCCTCCCTGGTCTATTTTTCCAAGTTCACCGGTCTGCCAGAGTATACCTTCCTTTTCAAAAAGTCTTCTGATCTCTCCAACATACTCTGCATTTGCATCACTTGCACCGCCTTTACCGCCATGGCCGGTAAACTTTGATACGCAAACACCCCTGCCAAGATAGCAGGCATTTTGCTTTTCGTGAACATCCTGATACATAGGATTCACGGGACCATTCACATCAGCAGAGATAGCCCTTGAACTATAGAGTATCTTTTTAACCATCACCTCGTCTGCCGTCAAACCCATACCCTCAAGTATGTCATACAAAAATATCTGAAGGACACTGGACTGCATGCCCGTATTGCCCTCCGAACCAATCTCTTCCTTATCTGCAAAGATCGCAAGACATGTATTGTCAGGTTCATCGACGTTACATAACGCCTTTAAAAGCGTGTATGCACATGCCCTGTCATCCTGGCCGTAACCACCAATCATGCTTCTGTCTATCCCAACATCACGCGCCCTGAAGGCAGGCACAACCTCAAGTTCTGCGCTTACAAAATCATCCTCAACAATACCATACATATCGTTCAATATCTTGAGAATACCCTCTTTAATACCTTCCTTTTCAGAGCCCACAAGGGGGATGCTCCCAAAGAGAAGAACAAGCTTTTCACCCTCAATCGCCTCGGACAATCTCTTTTCATCATGGGTCTTTCTCGAGAGATGCGGCAGAAGGTCATCGATAACAAAGACAGGGTCGCGATCGTTTTCCCCAATAGACAAGTCGATGCTTGTTCCATCCTTTTTTATTATAACCCCATGAATGGCTAATGGTATTGCAACCCATTGGTATTTCTTGATGCCTCCGTAATAGTGGGTGCGCAAAAGCCCAAGTTCGACATCTTCAAACAGAGGATTCTGCTTCAAGTCGAGTCTTGGCGCATCTGTATGTGCAACGATTATGTTCAGCCCTCTGGTGAGCGGTTGCCTGCCCCTTATAAGGGCAAATACGTTTTTATGTTTATTAACCATGAAAGCCTTCGGATGCTCAAAACTATCCTTGAAACCATCTTGTATAAGCACATTCTCAACAAATCTTGCCGCCTCCCTCTCGGTTTTTGCAAGGTCAAGAAAACCCTTATACCCTTCGCAGAACTCGAATATCTTCTTTATATCCTCTTTTGATTTTTGTCTCCAGCCTGATTGTCTTTGCATATGGTATAAGACTAACAGAATAAATATATCTAAGTCAAGATACGGATTACTTGCAAAGTAACAGCAAGAAATGCGATACTTTACGCTGAAGGTAACTGAGAATTTGTCAAAAAAACATGAAATATTTTTCCTGCAAAACAGTCTCGGAAATGACATTAATTTCATAGGAGATCTTTCGCATGATAAAAAAGATAACATTTAAAAAGGGTAGACTATCCAAGATATTGCTGACTCGTCTCAACAACTACTATAAAGATGCGGGCATTGACCCTGAGTTTGTTACAATGAAATGGCAAAAATGGAATAAGAACCCTTTCATGGTTACCTTTATCGCCAGAAACGAAGACAATCATGTAGGCTGGATTATCTATAATCCAGTTAACAGCACCATAGAAGATATTGTGGTCAAATATCCATCAAAGGATAAAGACGTAGAAAAACAGCTTACAGATGCACTCGTCGCAGCAGAAACCCTTGTTTCAGCAGAGATACATAAAGACGACAAGACGAAATATCAATGGATGTTAGAATACGGCTTCAGACCTACACGTTCGTTCATAACAGATGGATTTCCGCTGGTCAAAATGGATTTGAGTATATCTGTGCTTTTAAAAAAGATTCACGGCACAACACCGACAAAACCTTATCGGAAAACCGAAACGGTTGTGATTGAAAAAATCCCTGAAAAAAGGGGCTACGTCGATATAAAGGCAGGTGTCATGCGCCTCATCGATGCGCTTGGTGGCATTAATAAATTTATAAAACCCGACAGTACAGTGCTCATCAAACCAAATATTGTAAGCGACCACGGATTAAAAGACGGCGTATACAAAGGGGGTATAATAACAGACATCAGAGTAATCAGGGCACTGACGGAACTTCTGTTGCCTGTGGCAAAAAAGATTATCATAGGCGAGGGTTCATCTATCAACAGAAGCGAGACGACAAAAATGTTCAAGCACTATGGGTATGACAGACTTGTTGAACTTAGTCCTTCAAAGATTTCCCTTGTTGATCTTAATACAGACAAGCAGGTTGATAAACATGTACCCGGCGGTAAAAGGATGCATACAAGAAAAATCCCGCTATCCATAGAAAAGGCTGATGTTATCATAAGCGTTCCTGTGCTTAAAATCCATTTTGCCGCAGTGGCATCTCTTAGTATCAAACATCTTCAGGGGGCTGTACCCCCTCTTGAAAAATATATGACACACTTTTTTGGGCTTTGGCAGAATCTCGTCAACATCCATCACCTCATAAAGCCACAACTTATCGTTATCGATGGACTTACAGGTCAGGAGGATTTCGGTCCTGTTTCCGGAACCCCCAAAAGGATGAATATTTTGATTGGAGGCACAAACCCCGTTGCGACAGATACTGTCGCCATGAAGGTCATGGGTCTTGACCCCGCATCCTCGCCACCCGTTTTTCTTGCATACATGCAGGGACTGGGCCCCATCGAGAAGGAAAAGATTAAGATTATTGGCGCCACAATCGACGAAGTGGCAAGCCCATTCAAACAACCAGATATTAACCTTGATTGCGGCAGGGATATCAGGATTCATGCTGACTCCGCCTGTTCAGGTTGCGCCGGTTATCTACATTTCGTTTTGAATAAACTAAGAAGGCCTGACCCTAAAGACGAAAGCAGGATGCTTATTGACCGCCCGTTTGACCGCAAGGTAAACATATATCTTGGTCCATTCGTTCAACACCCCATCAACCCCGATGAAACAAACATTTTTATGGGTATATGTCAGCAACATAACGCTGAAACAGGCACCCACCTGCCGGGATGTCCGCCACATGCAGAGGTTATCGTAAATGGTGTTTTTAGCCTTTTTCCCGATGTTGAGCGTCCGCAATACGCAGACAAAAGCGAAGAGGCAAGACTGGGTGAAATGCTCGAGGAAATTCTGAGGACGCTATAGCATTTTCATTAAACACGATGTCAATCCTACATGCTCCAATCTTCTGTGCCCATAAGTATAAACAGGCGCTGAACAACAAAAGGAAATAAGGCTCGCAACTCAATCACATGAAAAATATTATTTCTGTTGCACCTGGCCTTTCATGGGCACAAATATGACACCCCCAAGCTCACGTATAGTATTGCCTCCCTGTCTTTTTGTTACTACCGTCAGCCTTTGATGAAAGCTTTTCTTGCCAAGCGGTAGTATGATTCGTCCGCCTTCCTTTAACTGGGAAAGAAGAGGCGGGGGGATTTTATCCGCCGCAGCGGTGATCATAATCACATCAAAAGGTGCACATTCATCCCAACCAAAATAACCGTCTCCATGCTTCACATGGATATTCTTATACCCCAATGTTTTTAATCTCTCTTTGGCTTGTCCGTAAAGTACCCTGTTCAATTCTATCGTATAAACCTCTTTTGCAGTCTCACCTAGTATAGCGGCCTGATAGCCAGAACCTGTACCAATTTCAAGGACTTTTTCTTCTCCTACAAGATTTGCAGCCTCTGTCATAAGCGCAACAATATAAGGCTGCGATAT
>MWEV01000198.1 GCA_002071245.1 Deltaproteobacteria bacterium ADurb.Bin026 | reverse complement strand
GAATGACCTATAATTACATAGGTACAGCCAATGTCTTTAAGCATCGAAGGAGATATCTCACCTGTAAATGCACCCTTATCTTCGTAATACATGTTCTGTGCCGCAAGCAGTACATGAGAATCAACAATAGTCTCGTAAACGCTCTGCAAGGCAGTAAACGGAGGCGCTAACACAACATCACCACCTGATATGCCTTGGGTACCTTCTTTTATAGCCTTTGCGAGAAGTACGGCTTCGCTTTTATTGTTGTGCATCTTCCAGTTCCCTGCTATCATCCACCTTCTCATGTGTTGCCTCCATTTTTTTCAAGGGCTTCTATCGCGGGCATTGTCTTGCCTTCGAGTAATTCGAGAAAAGCCCCTCCTCCAGTAGATATATAAGATATCTTTTCGCTTACACCAGCACGCTCAACCGCTAAACCTGTATCTCCTCCGCCTATAATTGATAGTGCACCCGATGCGGCAACCGATGCGGCAATAGAAAATGTTCCCCTGCTGAAAGGCTCAAGCTCAAACATACCCATCGGGCCGTTCCAAATGACTGTCTTTACATCCTTCAAGGCGTCAGCAAAAGAAGAGATTGTTTGTGGGCCTATATCGAGACCAATCCAGTTGTTCGGTATCTCACTTATTTTGCACACCTTAATCTCTGTATCTGTCGCTGCCTTTTCTGCTACAACACAATCTAAAGGTAAACAGAGTTTTACCTTTTTTGCCGCTGCCTTTGTCATGATATTTTTTGCCGTATCCAGCATCTCGGTTTCGCACAACGAACTACCTGTTCCAAACCCCATCGCCCTTATAAACGTAAATGCCATACCGCCGCCTACTATAAGAATATCAACCTTTTCAATTAGATTTTCGAGCACACCTATTTTGTCAGATACCTTGGCCCCTCCGATGATAGCAACAAAAGGCCTTTCAGGGTCTTTCATTGCCTTGTTGAAATATTCAATCTCATTTTTTAGAAGAAATCCGGCGGCACACACCTTGACAAAATCAGTGATTGCAGTATTCGATGCAGCCTTTCTGTGAGACACTGCAAACGCATCATCTATGTATACATCACAAAGACGTGCAAGTTTAGCGGCAAATTCAGCATCGTTTTTTTCCTCGCCAGGATAAAACCTGAGATTCTCAAGGAGAACAATATCGCCAACCTTCATGTCTGATACCTTTTTCTCAACCTCATCACCGATACAGTCCTCCACAAAGATGACCTCTCTGCCCAAAAGACCTGACAACGCCTGAGCCGTTGGCTTCAAAGAAAATTCTTCAACCTTCTTACCCTTGGGCCTCCCAAGGTGCGAAGCAACTATTATCTTCGAACCGACTTTGATTGCATAGTCTATTGTTGGCAGATGTGCCCTTATCCTTGAATCATCCGTGATGTTGCCCTGTTTGTCCATGGGTACATTAAAATCACATCGTATAAAAACCCTTTTATCTTTGAGGTCTATCTGGTCTATATATCTCATATTTCACCAACCCTTTCATCGCATCGGTATTAAGCCTCAATATTGGATAATGAACTAAACTCAAAACTTGTAACATAATGCCGTATATCAGCAGGCAAAACCTGTAAAGCCTTACTTCATGATGTATGCAAGCAGTTCCGACATTCTATTGGAGAAACCCCATTCATTATCATACCAAGAAAGCACCTTCACCATCCTGCCACCAATCACATTAGTGTTTGCAGTGTCGACTATTGAAGAGTAAGGATTTCCATTGAAATCACAAGACACCAAAGGTTCTTCGGAGCAATAAAGTATGCCCTTCATCGGCCCCGATGCATATTCCCTGAATTTTTCGTTCAATTCTTCTTTCGTTGTGTTTTTTGCCAAAACTGCCACAAAATCGACCAGTGAAACATTCGGCGTCGGCACCCTGATAGCCATTCCATCCAGTTTACCCTTCAATTCAGGTATTACTTCTGCTATTGCCTTAGCCGCACCGGTTGTAGTCGGGATCATCGACAACGCCGCAGCACGAGCCCTGCGAAGGTCTTTATGAGGTTCATCAAGCACCACCTGATCATTTGTAAAGGCGTGTATCGTTGTCATAAGCCCGTTTTCTATACCGTACTCTTTTTGCAGTATCTTGGCTATGGGCGCAAGACAGTTTGTTGTGCATGAACCCATTGATATTACATGATGTTTTGTTTTATCATAGACCTCCTGATTGACGCCGAGGACGAACGTTACATCGGGGTTCTTCGCTGGAGCAGATATAACCACCTTCTTTGCACCTGCCTTGATATGTTTTTCCGCCCCTGCCCTGTCCGTGAATTTTCCTGTGCTCTCGAGAACCACATCAATGCCTAAGTCTTTCCACGGAAGTGACTCTGGTTCTCTGATTGCGTATGTATTTATTTGCTTTCCGTTTATCAAAATGGCGTTGTCTGATGCCTTTACCTCAGCATCCATAATTCCATGAACAGAATCATATTTAAGCAAATGTGCAAGTGTCTTGGCGTCTGTAATATCGTTGACAGCCACAACATCAAGGTCTTTGCCCTTAAAAGCTGCCCTCAGAACAAGCCTGCCAATCCTTCCAAAACCATTTATTGCTACCTTTATGGCCATATTAACCTCCCTTTCTTTGTTTTAAAATATTTTAATTACTTATCAAAAGGACTGTTTGTTGTCAATTGATTTTTGTGTCATTTTACAAACCGATTTGATTACTAAACAGCAACTTTTTTAACAACTGTCTGTATGCCGCGCGAGACATATTGGCATCCGGAAATTATAGCAAGGATTGCAGTGGCATAGTAAAAGTATTCTTTATGCACCCTCGTGCCTGACCAAAGCACATAAACGATTGTTACAATCTGAGATAATGTTGTGATTTTGCTGATTACACTTGGCAGGGGTTTTTTTTGGTATGAAAGCTTATACAAAACAAGGAAACCTGTGGCGATGATCAGGTCACGCAGTATAACGGTGGATGTTAACCACAACGGGATGATCTTGTTGATTGTAAGTATGATGTAGGATGAAACAAGCATAACCTTATCTGCAAGCGGATCAAGGATGGAGCCAAGATAAGTTTTTGCCTTCATAATGCGTGCGAGAAAACCGTCCAACAAATCACTGACCCCTTGAGCGATAAAAATGGTCAGGGCAATATCGTATTTTCCGTAATGAACTGAAGCAATGAAAAATAATGTTAAAAAAAGGCGAAATATCGATAATAGATTTGGTATGTTCATTCTCTGTAAAGATTTTTAAAGGTTGCAATCTTATCCAGAAATGCCAGTTCAATTGTACCTGTTGGCCCGTTTCTTTGTTTACCTATGACAATTTCTGCTATGCCTTTGTTGTTGTCCTTGTCTTTATTGTATACCTCATCCCTGTAAATAAAAACGATCACATCTGCGTCCTGCTCTATCGCCCCGGATTCACGAAGGTCTGCAAGTCTTGGCCTCTTGTCTTCGCGTTGTTCAACCATCCTGTTTAACTGCGATATTGCAATAACCGGTATATTTAATTCCTTTGCAAGGGATTTTAGAAATCTTGATATCTCTGCTATTTCCTGTTCTCTCTTGTCACTCCCAGCGGTCCTGCCCTTCATCAACTGAAGGTAATCAACGACTATCAAACCGAGCCCATGTTCTTTTTTCAACCTTCTTGCCCTTGCCCTTAGCTCAAGCACACTCATCGACGGCGAATCATCAATAAAAATTAATGCCTCCGAAAGTTTGCCTGCTGCCTGTGCAAGCCTTGGCCATTCTTCACTTGTCAGCGTGCCTGTCCTCAACTTTGAATGATCCACTTCAGATTCAGAACTCAAAAGCCTTGTTACAAGCTGCTCCTTTGACATCTCCATGGAGAATATGCCCACAGGTATGGGGCCATCCCTCAAGGTAGCAACATGTTGGGCAATATTCATACTAAGGGCTGTTTTACCCATACTCGGTCTTCCTGCAACAACTATCAAATCAGAATTCTGCAGACCGCTCGTCATTTTATCGAGTTCGACAAACCCGGTAGGAACACCGGTAACTGACTGCTTTTTTTCATACAGTCGCTCGATAACCTTTACATTTGCCATCACGATGTCTTTGACCGGATAAAAGGAAGGTTTGAATTTTCTTTCAGAAACCTGAAAGATCATCTTTTCTGCATCGTCTATATAGCCATCTACATTTACATCCAACTCAAAACCCTTCTCAACGATCTCTGTTGCCACATTCATGAGATTTCTAAGAAGGGCCTTCTCTCTTACCATCTTTGCATAGTGCATGATGTTTGCAGCACTGGGCATAAGGTCTACAAGTTGGTTCAGGTACGTGACACCACCTATTTTATCGATTAAACCCTTGTCTCTTGCTGAACTGCTTACAGTAACAATATCGATAGGTTCATTATTCTCGTATAGGCCAACCATTACATCATAAATCAAGCCGTGTGCATCTCTATAAAAATCATCACTGTTTATCAGATCGATAACCTTATTAATTGATTCAGGGTCTACAAGCAAACCGCCAAGAACAGACTCTTCTGCCTCAATATTCTGTGGTGGAACGCGACCAGCAGGATTAACCTTTTTTTGTTGTGTGTTTTTTTGAGGCCTGGCCATTAGTCCTCGTTTTCCACCTCTACTTTTACATTGGCAGTGATGCCCTGTTCAAGGTGTATTTCAATCTCATGAAGGCCTGTTACCTTGATTGGCTCTTTAATCTTTACATCCTTTTTGTCTATTTCAAAACTGAGGGTTGTTTTAACCGCTTCAGCAACATCCTTATTTGTTATTGAGCCGAAAAGCTTTCCGTCGATACCGGCCTTTTTCTTCATGTTAAGCGTGACCTCTTCCAACTTTATTTTAATATCCGCAGCAGTCTTCAAATCCCGCTCTTTTTTTGCTATACGTTCTTTGATAATGTTTTCTGCCTTTTTAATGTTTCCCTCTGTAGCCGGCAATGCAAGACCCTTAGGGATAAGAAAATTCCTTCCAAAACCTTCTTTCACCTCTATAGTTTCTCCTCTTTTACCGCTACCGCGTAAATCCTCTGTCAGTATGACTTTCATATAACCTCCTCCGTCATCTTGATAGCGTTGTAAAAGGAAGGAATGCAATGTGCCTTGCCATGTTTATCGCCTCTTTTAATTTTCTCTGATGATTGGCGCATGTTCCCGTCATTCTTCTTGGCATTATCTTGCCCCTTTCTGTAATGAAATGTTTCAGCATCTTCGGATCCTTGTAGTCTATAGCAATGTTCGGATCCTGACAAAATCTGCAAACCCTTTTTCTGACATACACCCTCTTCTTCTGTATTTCCTTTCCTTTTGAAGGTCTGGTAAATCTTGGCATCTATATCCTCCATCCAAATAATTTTTGATTAATGAACAATAAAACCCACTATGTTTCAAGGCTTAGAACAAATCCTGTTATGAGAACTCACTCTCTAATTCGTCAAACAAAACATGGTCAGGCGCTTTGTCCGGGCCCTTTTCGTTGTCATCGACCCTAACCATCATATGTCTCAAAATAAAATCAATGTTTTTATAAAACTTGCCAATGGCTCCAAGACCAGCTTCATCCATATCCAGCAGAAAAAAGAAATAATGGCCTTTATCCTTTTTTCTTATGGGGTATGCAAGTCGCCTTATTGACCAGTCATCCTCTTTTATAATTGTTGCGCCTGTTTTTGCAAAGTTAGCCCTGATTCTGTTGAGTAGATCTTCCTCTTCCCCTTTTGTACAATCAGGACTTAAAATTAAAATATTCTCATACCTTCCCACTTTTACTCTCCTTTCGCTTTGTCTACTACTGCGCTTTTTAACACCCTTACCCTGACCTTTTCAGCAATTTCTATAGTGACTGAATCATCTGTAATACCTGTTATTGTACCATACAAACCGCCAGATGTTATAACCTTATCGCCTTTTTTTAAGTTCTCTATAAAAAGTTTTTGCTGTTTTGCCCTTTTCTGCTGCGGTCTGATAAGCAAAAAATAAAAGACCACAAACAAAAGTACGAGCGGCAAAAGCCCCATCCACTGCGAACTCCCACCTTGTCCTGATGCTGCCTGATTACCCATTGCATACGCCATGTTCATCCTGTAATTCACCTCCCTTAAATTTTAATAGAAACGATTCATAGAAGGCGTTAAAGGTTCCTTCTCTGATTGTCTCTCTGATCTTTTTCAAAAATTCAGCATAAAAATGCATATTATGTATGGTGTTGAGATAAAAACTCGTTAATTCATGCGATACAAGCAAATGCCTGAGGTACGCCCTTGAATACGTCCTGCATGTATAGCAGTTGCATGTTGCCTCAACAGGTCTTTTGTCTTTTGTATAACGGGCATTCTTGATATTAATCCTGCCTTCCCAGGTAAACAGGTTCCCGTTTCTGGCAAGCCTTGTCGGAATCACACAGTCGAACATATCGATTCCCCTATGAATACCCTCGAGTATATCCTCAGGGAAACCCAATCCCATGAGATACCTCGGTTTTTCACGGGGGAGTAAATCCATTACCGTATCCACCATCTCCCACATTATTGACTTAGGCTCACCAACGCTTAGTCCGCCGATTGCATAACCATCAAAATCCATACCTACTATGTCATGTGCTGATTTCAACCTCAAATCCTTATAAACACTGCCCTGGATAATTCCAAACAATAAATAATTCCCGTTTATTTTAGAATTTCTGCAACGTTCCGCCCACCTCGAGGTCAGTTCAACCGATTTCTTGGTGTATTCATAAGATGAAGGGTAGGGCACACATTCGTCGAACGACATGCAGATGTCCGCACCTATGTTTTCCTGTATCTCTATTGCCCTTTCCGGCGAAAGAAAATGCCTTGAACCATCTATATGAGACTGAAACATTACCCCATCTTCCCTGATCTCTCTCAAAACACCGAGACTAAAAACCTGATACCCTCCGCTGTCAGTCAAGACAGGCCCTTCCCAACCGGAAAACCTTTGTATGCCACCCATCTCTTTTATCAACAAATCCCCTGGTCTAAGATAGAGGTGATACGCATTGGCAAGAATCATCTTCACACCCATATCTACCAATTCCTTGTGGGTAATCGCCTTAACTGTCCCCTGGGTGCCGACCGGCATGAATACAGGCGTTTCTACCTTACCATGTCTTGTATTTATAACACCAAGTCTTGCATGTCCTTCTTGTTTTGTTATCTCGAA
>MWEV01000197.1 GCA_002071245.1 Deltaproteobacteria bacterium ADurb.Bin026 | reverse complement strand
CCCCTTTTTGTCGTAAGCTCCTTATATCCGTTTACAATGCCTACAAAGTCTATATCTTCTGATATATCAAACTCCTTAATCTTTTGACTGTCATAATCTGTAATTTGCCGAATGACGTGTTCGAACTGTTTAAGGGGGTGCTGACTGAAATAAAAACCAAAAGCATCCTTTTCACCAGCGATAAGCTCATTATGCGACAACTCATCGATGTCCGGTATGTCAATCGTTTTATCAAAAGAAAATTGGTCGGCGAACATGTCCATCTGTTCGTATCCACTCCTCATGCTTTGTTTTTGCGGCTTATCCGTTTTTTCAAGAATCATGTGGAGCACCTGTGACCTCTTAAGCCCCATAGAGTCAAAGCAGCCTGCCTTTGCAAGGCTTTCAAGCACTTTCTTGTTTGCTTTCCTCGAATCAATTTCACTGAGAAACTGTGCAAAAGATTTAAAACCGCCAAGTTCATCCCTTAACAATAAAATCTGGTCAATCGCTGCATCTCCAACATTTTTAATGCCGGACAAACCATATCGTATCTTCTTTTCGCCGAGGATAGAAAAATATTTGCCGCTTTGGTTTATGTCCGGCGGCAAAATATTTATGCCGTTTTCCCTGCACTCTGTGATGTATTTAATCAGTTTGTCAGTGTTGTTTACTTCACTTGAAAGCATTGCCGTAACGTAGTGGGTGTAATAATGTGCCTTGAGATATGCTGTTTGATATGCAATCAGACCGTATGCTGTACTGTGGGATTTGTTGAAACCATATTCACCAAACCTTACAATAACGCCATAAATTTTCTCAGCTACATCTGGCGGTACCCCATTGGCAATCGCTCCATCGACAAACTGTTCCCTGTATTTTTCAAGTATTGCAGGTGTCTTTTTGCTCATAGCCTTTCTCAGGGCGTCAGCGTCTTTCAGAGAGAAATTGGCAAGCTTCGAGGCAATCTTCATTATCTGTTCCTGATATATTATGACTCCATATGTATCTCTAAGAATATCTTCAAGCAACGGTGTCTCGTATCTTACAAGTGAAGGATTGTTTTTTCTTTTTGTGAAGTCCTCTACCATTCCACTTTTTAATGGACCAGGTCTGTATAGTGCGATAAGGGGCATGATGTCTTCAAACTTAGATGGTTTTAGTTTTGTAAGCAACTCCCTCATTCCTCTGCTTTCAAGCTGGAATACCCCAGATGTATCTCCAGAAGAAAGGAGTTCATACGTTTTCGCGTCATCAAGCGGTATGTTGTTGATATCGACATCTATCCCATCAGATTTTAATAATCTTTGCACGTTATCCATAAGTGTGAGTGTTTCCAGACCGAGAAAATCAATCTTTATCAAACCAATTTTTTCGATGGTCTTCATGGGGTATTGGGTAACGGTTTCACCCTTTTGGCCTCTGTATAAGGGCAGGTGTTCTGTGAGATGCTTGTTCGAAATAACTATGCCTGCTGCATGGGTTGATGCATGTCGTGAAAGGCCTTCGAGTACAATGGCATTGTCCAAAAGCTCTTTAATCTTTGCATCATTCTTGTAAAGCTCTTTTAGCCTTGATTCTTCATCAATGCAGCTTTGTATTCCAGAGTTGATGTCTGGAATAAGTTTTGCAATCTTGTCAACCTCTGCATAAGGTATGCCCAGTGCCCTACCCACATCCCTTACTGCGGCCTTTGATTTCATCGTTCCAAATGTGATGATCTGTGCAACCTTATCATCTCCATATTTTTCGGTTACATATCTGATCACATCTTCTCTGCCGTCCTTGCAAAAATCAACGTCTATATCGGGCATGCTTATTCTTTCAGGATTAAGAAACCTTTCAAAGATAAGGTCATACTTTATTGGATCGATGTCGGTTATGCCAAGGCAATATGCGACAAGGCTTCCTGCTGCTGAGCCTCGACCTGGCCCCACCGGTATACCATGAGTCTTTGCATAGTTAATAAAGTCTGCAACAATGAGGAAATAATCTGCGAAACCTGTTTTTTTAATAACCCCTATTTCATATTTCAGTCTTTCTTTGTATCTTTCAGACAACTCATCTGAAAAGTCAGTCGAAGATGCCTTGGTGGAGTTGATCCTCTTTTTAAATCCATCGAAACATAATTTTTCAAAATAATCGTTCAACTCAAGATTGTCTGGCGGGGTGAATTCAGGGAAATGATACACACCTTCGGTCATAACGACATTGCACATTTCTGCTATTTTAACGGTGTTTGTAAGCGCCTCAGGGTATTCCGAGAAGGCTCTCTCAAATTCATCGGGTGATTTGAAATAGAATTCGTCTGACTTAAAACTCAGCCTGTTTTGATCGTTTATTGTTTTTCCTGTTTGTATGCAAAGAAGCAGTTCGTGTGCCCTCGCTTCACTTTTTCTTAAATAATGACAATCGTTTGTTGCAACAATAGGTATTCCATAGTGCCCTGATAGGTTGATAAGTGCTTCGTTGACCCTTTTTTGTTCATCAAGACCATTATCCTGTAATTCAAAAAAGAGTCTATCCCCGAATATCGAATAATATTCTTCTACAATATCCTTTGTCTTTTTCTCATCGCCTTTCAGAATTGAGTTGGGTATTTCACCCTTTATACAAGCTGTCAAGCATATAAGGCCGTCGCTGTATTTTCTCAGCAGTTCCCTGTCTATTCTTGGTACATAATAAAATCCTTCAAGCTGGGCAAGACTCATGAGCTTTATAAGGTTTCTGTACCCGTCGTTATTCATGGAAAGCAAAATTACATGGTATGCATTATCCTCACCCTTGACACCCTTTTTATCAAAACGGGACTTAGGCGCAATATATGCTTCGCAGCCGAGTATGGGCTTTATGCCGAATTCTTTGGCTGCATAATAAAAATCTGCAACACCAAACATATTGCCATGATCTGTGATGGCACATGCATTCATTTTGTATGACCTGGCAAGCTGAAAAAGCTGATCGAATCTTATTGCGCCATCGAGAAGACTGAACTGTGTGTGTAGATGTAAATGAACAAAATCTTTCATCGCTTGTGCCAATTTATTGATTCAAAGGTATTATCCATTTTCATTTATTCCCATTCTATCGTACTTGGAGGTTTTGAAGATATATCATAGACCACCCTGTTTACACCTGGTACTTCATTGATAATCCTTCGCGCGATCTTATCGAGGATTTCATATGGGATTTTTGCCCAATCGGCTGTCATCGCATCCTCGCTTTCCACTATTCTCAGCGCAATTACGTTTGCATATGTGCGTTCATCACCCATAACTCCAACAGTTTTTACAGGAATCAAAATAGCAAAAGACTGCCAGATATGACGGAACTTAGCGTTTCTTTCGACTTCGTCTCTTACTATGCTGTCCGCATCTTTTAATATGCTCAATCTTTCTCTGTTTACCGCACCTATGACCCTAATTGCAAGCCCAGGACCTGGAAAAGGTTGTCTGTAAACAATATTGTCGGTCAATCCAAGCTCTTTTCCGACAATCCTGACCTCATCTTTGAATAGTTCCCTCAATGGTTCGATAAGTTTGAGTTTCATCTTTTTAGGAAGACCACCTACATTGTGATGGCTTTTTATTGTTGCAGAAGGTCCCTTGAAAGATATGCTTTCAATGACGTCTGGATACAGTGTGCCTTGTGCGAGATATTTCATATCACCGAAACCGGATGCCTCTTCCTCAAAAATCTTAATGAAAAGCCTTCCGATTATTTTTCTCTTTTTTTCGGGGTCTGTAACCCCCTTCAGGGCAGAAAGAAATTTTTCTTCTGCGTTTACATATTTTAGATTTATATGGAGTTTGCCCTCAAAGATATCAAGAACTTCTTCAACTTCATTTTTCCTGAGCACACCATTATTTACGAATACGCAGATTAGATTGTTTCCGATTGCCTTGTTTATGAGGGTCGCCACTACAGAAGAATCGACACCGCCGCTTAATGCGCAAAGCACCTTGCTGTTTCCCACCTCTTCTCTAATCCTCTCGACAGCGAGTTCAACAAATGATCTCGGTGAAAAAAGTCCTTTTACTTTACATATATTATAAAGGAAATTTTTTAGAATCTGCTTGCCTTTAGTTGTATGATGAACTTCAGGATGAAACTGGACACCATAAATTTTATCTTCAATCTTTTTTATTGCCGCATATGGTGAATTGTCTGAATGTGCTAAAATTTTAAACCCTTCAGGAATTTTGAAGACTCTGTCCTGATGGCTCATCCATATAATATCCCCATCTTTGATACCCTTAAAAAGTCCGTCGTCCTCATCAAAAAAGATGTGAGCCTTTCCGTATTCTCGCTTTAATGATTTGTCGATTTCGCCGCCAAAGAACTTTGTAATCAACTGTAAACCGTAACAAATTCCAAGAATAGGTGTTTTTAAATT
>MWEV01000196.1 GCA_002071245.1 Deltaproteobacteria bacterium ADurb.Bin026 | reverse complement strand
CATTAGCCTTAAAGTTAAAATAAATTCCATAGCCAGCGGCATTTAATATTCCATAGCAGAAATTTACTAAATCAGACTTATTAAACCTGATACAACCTTCTTTGATTATCATTACATCACTGCTATCCCTTCTTCATTCAAGGGAAAAGCATTATACATCAAAATGATGGGGAAAAAGAAGGAGCAATAAAAAACATGAAGAGAATTAAAGGTTTATGAAAACAATGGGTGGACTAAAATTAGTGAAAATAGTGGATTAGTTTTGATGATAATTGAAACGAGCTTAACATCCCGGGGTTACCCATAGCCAGTCGTTCAATTCTTGCCTGAATACAAACACGAGCACAGATATCTTGCAGACCATCAATCCGCTGGGCAAAATGATCGGTTTTGCGAATTTCGATCATGCTATGGTTGTATTCTATTGGCTACAACATGTCAATGAGATTGTTTTATATTTTATGATGCCCAACAGCGGAACTAAGCGGTGGCACGGGTTGCGAAAGACACAAAGCGTCCCCGGTAAATGACCCTCTCCAGAGATTGAACATCAAGATAAAAAATGCTATATATTGCCAACTCTTAAAATATTCACCAAGGAACCCAAAATGAGAACAGTCAATTTTTTTACAATCATCATTATGATGCTTTCGCTCCAATTCACTACTCACCTCCAGGCAGAAGAATTTGAATGCGGTGCCACCTGGGAACCCCAAATCTCATTTTCGGCCAGTTCCATGAAAACCAATAGTGATGGAACGGTGATCGTCGATCCACCTCATCTGCAAAATTGGTTGCGCGAAAACCTTCCAAACACCGAATCAGGAACGTTTGTAGTGCACAATATTCACTTTGTTCCCGAAGAAAAAAATACTCTGGTTTATATAAGAACACTACTAACTGAAAATTTTAACTTTAGTGGAAAAATTCATATTTCTATGCAAATCGCCCGCGTATCTGATCGCGGGCAAGGCGTCATATTTTTTACCAAAGAACTAGAGGCCCGCAGCATAAATGATCTCGATAGTTTTCGCGCCCCTCTGCAACACATCATAAATACCTTGCAGCCAATGTTGGCCAAAGAACTGGCACCTAAAAAAATCAAGTACGCGATAAAATCAGGTAAAGTCCAAAGAAACCCCGATGCTCCAAAACTTGAAATAGAAATCAAAGAAATTCATGACAAATATGGAAGCATAGGCTTAGATGGCGAAGGCCAAAAGCTTTATTGCTTCTCCAATCGAATTCGCGGCGATAGTTTTATGTATTATGGCAAACCCTCCCTCAAAAGTGATCAGGAAACGATCAGGAAAACCTTTTCCATCGATATAGATGAACAAATCTTTTCTTCCAGTTGTTTCAAGGAAATCTTTGCCTGCCGCAGACCGCAGGCCGCAATCGATAGCAAAGTAACCAAAATATTTGGCGTGCCGCTCACTTCTTCCTTGGAAGTAATTGATTCTGAATCTGAAAAAGTCACCATCGCCTGTCCCGTTAAAATAGAAAAAGAAGCAGAGACCATATACCTAAGCCCTGAGGAAGAAAAAAAGATACGCTTTCGTGCACTTGACCATAAAAACCAACCCGTCTATGGCCTATGGTTGGATGACATGACACTAACGCCCGCCAATCTTGGAACTTTAAATTTTCGCAAGGACGTGACCCGGGATGATGGTTATACCGCTTTAACAAAGATCAAAGCAGCAAAAACGGACAAAGAAATTAAGGGCGAATTGACCCTAGAAGTATGCAAGGACACCAGTGATAATCTTTTAGGGCTTGATGAAAATAACCGCCCAGTATATTGGAATATCAAAGTGGCCCAAAAACTTGTCGTATCTGAACTTCCGCAAGTCGAAGTAGAAGTTTTCTCTGAGCAAAAATTAACGAGACTAAACGATATGAAATTAAAACGCCGTGAAGAAGAAAGACAAGAATACGCCAGCGTGGTTACCGATCAAACTTTGCATCTAAAGCTCAATGCTAAATTCAATAAAAGAGAAGTAAATCCTTCCTTCAAAGATGAATCTGGGCTGGTGGGTAAGCTTATTGAGTATAGCGGCGAAGGAGAGGTGGTTCTTTCTGCCAAAACGACGACCCCTTCTACGCTACTAGATTTTAAACGAGGTTGGTTTGACACTCAAAATTGTGGCCGACAAAGTTATAATTACCGCTCCCAAGAAATCAGTCACAACTTCGTATTTCCTCGCTCCCCTGTCAAGGTTTTGGTTTACTATCGCCACTATATACCCAGTGACAACTCTCCGGTAAAAACCCATCCTTTGCAAGGACTAAGCTTTCAGGAACAAAATTTTATGAATCCAGCAATTAAATATAAACTGCAGGGTTATTACCAAGATGATGAGTTTGATTTTGATTCTTGCCAAATGAACATCTATAAAAATCCCGTTCCGGCAGTTTTTGCCACTCCCATGCAACTATCGACTTATTTTCCCATGACGATACTCACCTATTTAGATGATAGTCTCGGTTTTGAAGAAGTAAACGTCCCCTTGAAAGAAAAGTACATGCATCGTTTTCTGAGAAAACTTGGCCCGGATGGAATGAACTTTGATTCTTTAAATATCAGCAAAATAATAAACTTAAGCCGCGATGATGTTGCTAGCGACTGGGAAATCCCTAAAGATACCTCCGAGAGAAAATATGATCCGGCGATTAACGTGGCTAATGGCAAATTTACGGTGCAATCCAAAGCTAAAATCATAAGAGGCAAATTCAATCTTACGCCGTAAATTTCGCAAGCAGAACTTGCCAAATTTTAAAAGTTGATC
>MWEV01000195.1 GCA_002071245.1 Deltaproteobacteria bacterium ADurb.Bin026 | reverse complement strand
AACCTCTGTTCGTACAGTTATCTTGCTGCGTGGCTTTTCACCCATGCAACATACCTGTCCATCCAGTGCTGTAAAAAATCCTTCCCGCCACTACTGATGTTGTCTCCATCTTCAAAAAAACCATCTTTCATCTGAATATACACCTCTGGTTGGCCAAGCGTCGGCATATCAAGATAAGCAAGTATACTGCGTAGATGCTGTTGAGCCAGCGCCGTTCCAATAGCACCTATTGAGATGCCTATAACACCTGCCGGTTTACCTGCCCAAACATTTTGTCCGTAAGGACGCGAACCATGGTCAATTGCATTCTTTAACACCCCAGGGATTGAACGATTATATTCAGGGGTAACAAATAGAAGCCCTTGCGAATCCTTGATTTCGGCTTTCATCTGTTTTACTGTTTCAGCCTGGTTGTTGTCATCATCCTGGTTGTATAAAGGCAGGTTACTTATATTCAACAAGTTGAATATAAAATTTGAAGGCGCTAATTTTGTAATTGCTCCCGCAAGCCTCCTGTTGAACGATTCCTTGCGAAGGCTTCCAACTATGGTGGCTATTCTGTAAGTATCCACTGCAAACTCCTCTGTTTAAATAGAATGTATTATTTCAATATCTACAGCATACCTTTTGACATAGTCATTCAAGTTATGAGCCGTTAGCTTCTCAATAGTAAACTGATATATGAATATTTTGCAAGCAAAATGATCGTTTGTGCCACACCATCATTATCAGTCCCTCGGGTGGAATTTTTTGTGCACCTCTTTGAGACGTTTTTTGTCCACATGTGTATATATCTGGGTTGTTGAAATATCTTCATGTCCGAGAAGGATCTGAACCGACCTGAGGTCTGCACCACCTTCAAGAATGTGGGTTGCAAAGGTATGTCTTATTGTATGGGGAGAAACATTGAATTTATCGATTTTAGAGCTGTATTTTTTTATGAGTTTCCAAATCGCCTGCCTTGTGAGCATGCCTCCTCTGTTGTTCGGGAATAGGTATGTCCCTTTTGGTTTTTCCTTTTCGATGTAATCCATAATTGCCATTTTTGAATATTCGCCAATAGGCACAACCCTTTCCTTTGAACGTTTGCCTGAAGCAATTAAAAAGCCGCCTTCTAAATTAACATCGCTTTTTTTGAGTTGGATCAATTCAGAAACCCTCAAACCGGTTGCATATAGCAATTCAAGAACTGTCCTATCCCTCAGAGATGTCTTGGTACCTTCAGGTTGTTCGATAAGCGCAACCATCTCCTGTTCGCTTAAAACATCCGGTATGGGCGGCTGATATTTTGGCATCTCCACATCTTCAAGCGGATTATTTGTGATCTTGCCATCGGCTATCAAAAAATTAAAAAAACTCCTGATCGCAGAGAACGCCCGGACAATACTCCTTGTCTTTTTGCCGATTTCTCTTAAATGCCTCAGATATCTTTCTGCACTCTCTCTTTTCGAGATATCGAGGGCATTCTCTTCGAGATATTTGAAAAAGTGCATTATATCCCTGTTGTATGCCTCTATCGTATGTCGTGACGCACCACGCTCAGCAGCAAGATAGCTTATAAAATTGTCAAGATGGTTATAATAATCCATGGTTTGTTTTGTTAATCCCAGTTGACCCAAATCCACCTTTATTTCTTTTTGTTTCGGGAAGTTCCTCTACAACCTCCCATGAAACCCTCACGACATTTTTAAAAACCATCTGCGCAATCCTGTCTCCGTTTCTCACAATGAAGTCCATATTTCCAAGGTTTATGAGGATCACCTTAATCTCGCCCCTGTAATCACTATCTATCGTCCCCGGTGCATTAAGGATCGTGACACCATATTTTAGCGCAAGCCCACTTCTTGGTCTTATCTCCGCCTCAAACCCTTCGGGTATACCAACCAAAATACCTGTTGGAATGAGCACCCTTTCACCAGGTTTTAAAACTATATCTTTATCAATGAATGCAACGAGATCCATTCCGGCCGCTGCAATGGTTTCATAGGCTGGAAGTTGCGCCCCTTCTTTTTTAGAGATCAACACCCTTAATCTTTCCATATAGATAGTATCTGCTCTTTGTCAGCCTTCCCAAGGATTGTAAGTGAAATATCACAGGGGTTTCTAAAAATCTTTTTTGCCATTTCATCAACATCAGATTTTTTTATATTGTCTATCTCTCGCAGCGTCTCTCTCAAAGGCACATAATTGGCAAAGTAGATTTCATTCTTTGCAAGCCTGCCCATTCTGGCCTCTGAACTCTCCAGAGATATGAAGAGATTTCCCTTTATATGTTCCTTTGAAAATGCAATTTCAACATCGCTGATACCGTGATTTCTAATCCTTTCGATCTCTTCTTTGACGAGTTTAAGCACTTCACCTATGAATTCTTCGGAGGTGGAAGTGGAAATACCGAATGTACCATTATCATGGTAGCAATTCACATAGGAATATATATTATACACAAGACCCCTTTTTTCTCTAATTTCCTGAAATAGGTGAGAACTCATGCTGCCGCCTATAATGGCGTTAAGGGCATAAAGACAGTATCTCTTGCTATCTACCTGGCTTGCCCCCTCAGTCCCGAGACAAAGATATATGTGTTCCAAATCTCTTTCAAATACATCAATGCTTTTATGTGGAACAGGCATGGTCGAAACACTTTTTTTAGAACCGTTGTTCTTTAAATCACCGAACAACCTGTCAATCTTATTCACAAAATTATTATGATCAATCCTGCCCGTTGCAGTAATGATAAGGGAATCAGGGGAATAGTTGCGATAATAGTGGTCTGTCAGCATGTCTTTGTTGAACCTGTCAATCACTTCCTCTTTGCCGAGTATTGTCATGCCAAGAGGATGATTCTTGTAATAAGATGCATTAAACATGTCATATATATACTCCTCAGGATTGTCTTCTATCATCTTGATTTCCTGGGTAATCACATATTTTTCTTTTTCAATTTCATCCTCATCAAACAATGAATTTCTGGACATGTCTGACAGTACATCAAGGGCAATATCCATATCTTTTCTAAGTACCCTTGCGTAAAAACATGTGTACTCTTTTCCTGTAAAGGCATTGATTACACCTCCTACGGCATCGATTTCCTTTGCAATATCAAATGCGCTCCTTTTTTTAGTGCCCTTGAAAAGCATGTGCTCTATAAAATGAGATATGCCATTGTTTGATAAATTTTCGTATCTGCCGCCGGTTTTCCACCACAAACCCAGAGAAACAGTAGAAAAATATGATATTGATTCAGTTACAACGGTTATTCCATTATCAAGCACGGTTTTATTATACATTAATAGTTGTCATCCTTTAAAAAGTTGTAAGTAAATTTAATTACAGGTCTTTTTTGCCATAAAGCATTAGACATGGTCTTCATATAGGAAGTATTGAAAAAAGCTTGGGCTTAGATTTCTATGAATTAGGATTAGTTTTATTTCCTTTATTCTCAACAAGTACAGCCTTTCGGGATAGTTTAATCCTTCCGTTATTTTCTATATCAATGACCTTTACCATAAACTCATCGCCTTCTTTTGCTACGTCCGTTGTTTTCTTTATATAACCGTCCGAAAGTTGGCTTATATGAACAAATCCGTCCGTGCC
>MWEV01000194.1 GCA_002071245.1 Deltaproteobacteria bacterium ADurb.Bin026 | reverse complement strand
TTGAGGGATTTTAAAATATTGTTTATGAGTTTTTTGAGCAGTTTGTTTGGGGTTGAGATGAGTAAGGCGCCTATGGCTGAACCCCCTATGATAAGAAATTCAGCAAGTTGTATGAGAACAAGGATAGGCCCACCCTCTAAGATAAACCCGCCAATGACAGATACCAGCACAACAACTATACCTATAATGACAAGCACTACATCTCCTTCCCGGTATGTCTTTGGATATGGGGGTAACATGGAAGGTGATTCTTAAGCCTTCCATTTATACCCCCATATTTCAACGATTTCATTAAACCTTAAACTGCTTTACCGATACCTGTAGTTCCTTTGAGAGGTTCGCAAGCTGGGAAGCAGCATCAGCATTTTCCTGGATGTTTCTTGCAGTTTGCTGCATAACCTCGGAGATCTGCTGAATATTATTTGCAATCTCGTTTGTCGTAGCCGTCTGTTCCTCAGAAGCAACAGCAATCTGGTTTACCTCTGTTGTTACTGTGCTAATCTGTGTGAGGATGTCTTTTAATGCATCACCTGATTTTTTAGCCTCCTCGCTTCCCTTTTCGACCTCTTTTACCCCTTCTTCCATTGAAGTTACAGCGCTTTTTGTATCATCCTGTATGGCCTGTATTGTCTGAGCGATTTCTCTTGTTGC
This sequence comes from Deltaproteobacteria bacterium ADurb.Bin026, assembly GCA_002071245.1. Taxonomy (GTDB): domain Bacteria; phylum Desulfobacterota; class Syntrophorhabdia; order Syntrophorhabdales; family Syntrophorhabdaceae; genus MWEV01. The sequence continues at coordinate 2,159 of MWEV01000194.1, read as the reverse complement.
CTCTGCGGTTCTTTCTGCAAGTTTGCGTACCTCATCGGCTACGACAGCGAAACCTCTGCCGTGTTCGCCGGCCCTTGCAGCTTCGATCGCTGCATTCAGGGCAAGAAGGTTGGTCTGATCGGCAATATCGCTTATAAGGCCGACTACGGGACCTATCTGGTCAGATCTTTCGCCGAGCTTTTTGTTGATTTTGGCAGATCCCTTCACCACTTCTTTTATTTGATTCATTGTTTCAACTGTTTTACGTACAATTGTCTCACCGCTTTCTGCAGAGGTATTTGCCTTGTCAGCACTTTTTGCAGCCATTACACAGTTTTGCGCTATCTCTGAGGATGTGGTAGACATCTCTTCACTGGCTGTTGCTACGGAATTTACCTGAGTTGCGACCTCTTCCACTGCCGCCGCCATCTGTTCCGCATTGCCGTTTAGCATGTTTGTGGCTGAGGCGACCCTGTTGCTGCTCTCTGCAACCTTCATGATCGTTTTGTGCAGCCTTTCTACAAATGAGTTAAAATGGTTGCCCATTTCACCGATTTCGTCCTTCGAGAGGATATCCACCCTTTTTGTCAGGTCGCCCTGCGTGATATATTCCATCACCTCGATTGTCTTATTTATCGGTGCAAGTATCAGCCTTGTCATGCCTATGCTTATAAAGAGAGAAAGTGCGATGGCGATGCAAAGAACTATTATCATGATAACGAGGATTCTGCTGAAAACCTTCAAAGAAAATTCATAGCTTGCCTGACCCATCTTGTGTTCGAGTTCAAGCAGTGCCTGGAGACTTTTATTGAGTATCTGAAAATTATCGTCCGCCGTGCCCATGAACATTGTTGCTGAACTCAAATCGCCCGATGTCGACAGGTCGATGACGCCTTCCACAGGCTTTTTGTATTCCTTGATCTGTTCCAGCGATGTCTGCAAAATCTTTTTTTCTTCAGGTGTTATTGACTTTGAGGTCATATTTTTCTGGATGTCCTCAATTGTTTTATTGAGGGTTATCATTTGCTCCTTTCCGAGGGCTTCAACTTTTGCGGCTTCATAATTGGCATTTACCCAGCTTATGACCTTGTATGTGTTCGCATGAACGTTTGCGATGTTGCTGACCATTTGAGCAACCGCCTCATAATTTTTGAACTTATTGTTATAGATGTCGTTGATCGCAGATTTTTGACTAACAAGACCTATGTAAGCCATTACACAAAAGATGAAGAGAAAAACCATAACAGTCATAGGTGACAATAGTAGTTTTTTTGACATGCTGAGGTCAGTAAGGTACCGTTTCATTTGATAACCCCTTTATTGTTTCCTCTTATTTTTTGTAAATTCCACATCCAAGAACCATATCGTCAACCTTCATGAAATAAGTGGATTTATCTTCAATCTTTTTGGTAACGGGGTTCGTCCATTTGTAATCTGCCCAGCCTGTTTCTTTTGTTTTAGCGCTGTCAACGATTTCTTTTATAAACAGTTTTCCGCTTGCATCCTTAAGACCTATCATGTCTTTTCCGACAAGTTTCGGGTTACCGCCATGCGCAAGTGTCAACCCCTTTAAGTCGAGTACAAATATGTAGAGGTCTTCCTTTTTAAACTGTGTGCCTTCGGTAAACTCCTTCAAAGCCTTATCTTTTCCATTTGCCTTGATAAAGGCCGCACCCTTTTTAATCATTGCCTCTGCTTCTGCCGCTGTACCTGCTGCGAGAACTTCGCCGACAACGCCTAATAAAAACAAACACATAACAGTTAGAACCAAAACCTTTTTCATTGTAAAACCTCCTGATGTTTTTTTTGAAACGTGTGTAAGACACACAATTAAAATCACCCTATGTTTGTTTCGTTGTCTTTTTGTCTTCAATACCGGCGATCATTGTCCTTAGATTGTCAACCCTTGTTTTCCAGCCCTTTAGATATCTTTTAAAGACCTCGGGTCTTTTTTCTGCGAGATTTACATATTGCTGCTCTCTCATTTTCAGATATATGTTTATATCACCTTTGGAACGATTGAGCAATTTTTTTGCCATTGCCGGATTATTAACATATGTGTCAAAATGCACGACACTTAAAGCCGGTGGAAGTGAAGATGCCCCGGATTTTTCCCAGATTTTTCTGTATATTGCCTTTACGTCTTCAACGGTAATATCTTTTATGTTGCCCTTGTAACC
>MWEV01000193.1 GCA_002071245.1 Deltaproteobacteria bacterium ADurb.Bin026 | reverse complement strand
GAGTCATTTACATATTTTAATGTCAGTGTATCGCCCATGTTTATTTCGTGAACTTCAACATCCTCAATGTTCATCCTGGCCACACCGCTTTCTGTCATGGGTTTGTTCTGCTGAGCCAACATATTAGCGACCTGATGGAGAAGCACCGTTACTTCTGTAATGGAATCAATATCGATTGGTTTTGAATTGACTGTTGTGGCATTGGAGCTAAAATCGACAGGTTCTAAATTGACTGTTGTGGTATCCGTTTTATACTTCTGTGTCGTAGAGGTGGCATCGGGTTTTTGTTTTTCAGAAAATGTCCTGTCTATAAGTTCCCCCAATAATTTCTTTAACAGTTCTTTGGTTTGTAAGGCGGTAACTTCACTGGATTGTATAAGAGGGTGTTCTTCCTCAATGTTCATCCTGGCCACACCGCTTTCTGTCATGGGTTTGCTCTGCTGAGCCAAAATATTAGCGACCTGATGGAGAAGCACCGTTACTTCTGTAATGGAATCAATATCGATTGGTTTTGAATTGACTGTAATGTTATTGGAGTTAAAATCAATTGGTTTTGCATTGACTATAATGTTATTGGAGTTAAAATCAATTGGTTTTGCATTGACTGTAATGTTATTGGAGTTAAAATCGACAGGTTCTAAATTGACTGTTGTGGTATCTGTTTTATACTTCTGTGTCGTAGAGGTGGCATCGGGTTTTTGTTTTTCAGAAAATGTCCTGTCTATAAGTTCCCCCAATAATTTCTTTAACAGTTCTTTGGTTTGTAAGGCGGTAACTTCACTGGATTGTATAAGAGGGTGTTCTTCCTCAATGTTCATCCTGGCCACACCGCTTTCTGTCATGGGTTTGCTCTGCTGCTGGAATAGATTATTTAGTGTCTCATCAAATATGAGTGCTAACGGGATATCCTGAATTGACCCGACAGCAACTGGAAAAACTTTCGCATTTTCTATCTGTGAAGTTGATTCCAATGTTTTGTTAATGCCAAAATCTTTTTCCACAAGATCCTTTAGCACATTGAGAAACTCATCCTTACCAGTTTTACCTTCAGAAAGATTTGCGTTTTGGAGCGCCACCCTTTCGGAACCTGTAAAATCTCCAAAAAACCCGTTGATTAAAATATTTTCCATGCTGATATATATAACAAAATACGTGCCAAACTTATTAAATCAATATTATCAGCATGTTATGATATTGTGGGAAACTTATAATGTAGTAAAAAGGGAAACTTATTCCACCGATAGGAAAATATTTCCTATTCTTTTTTAATATGGAGGGCAATATCGTCGAAAATTTTTTGTTCTTTTCTGTTTTGTGCCTTTTTTATTGCGTTGATGGTTTTTATTTTTAATGTTTCAAGTTTTTTTATCTCTCTTGCCTGTTCAATCAATTCCATCTTCAACAAGTCCAATTTTTTGTTGCATTCCTCTTTCTCTTCTATGAGTTCACCTTTTTTATTTTCAAGAAAGATGATATTGTCTTTGATTAAACACAAATCTCCTCCACAAATAGTAGTTGCGGTAATATGCTCATAATTTACGTTAATGTTAGTTTCTATCGCTCTTATATTGTTCATTATTTCATCAATCGCAAGAAGCACATCCCTGATTTGTCTCTGTTTGTCTTCCATGAGCTTTTCTTTGAGTTTTATGATTCTTTTGATCCGTTGTGCAGGCATATATCAATATAAATTACGGCTAAACATAAAACAGTATTTTCATGCTGTTTCTCGAATCCTCGATCGTTGCCCGATCGTTTATACCCTGACATAAAAATGCCCTTACCTTATCAATCATTGATATAGAATAATCGAGTTTTTCATTGCTTCCAGGCGTATAAGCACCAATGTTGATCAAATCTTCCGCCCTTTCGTATTCTGATAAAATCTGTACTATTCTACCGGCATAGTCAATCTGCTCAGATGGCGCAATATCTTTCATGGTTCTGCTGATACTCTTTAAAACATCAATCGGTGGATAATGATTCATATCAGAGAGCTTCCTTGACAGAACAACATGTCCATCAAGTATCGATCTTGCAGAATCAGCTATAGGGTCATCAAGGTCATCTCCTTCGACCAGTACCGTATATATTGCAGTCATTGTTCCCTCGCCTTCCCCGTTACCGGTTCTTTCCAAGAGCTTTGAAAGGAGGGAAAAAACACTCGGTGTATAACCTTTTGATGTGGGTGGTTCTCCAATTGCAAGTCCAACTTCCCGTTGCGCCATACTGAATCTTGTAAGAGAGTCCATCATCAAAAGTACATTATTGCCTATATCTCTGAAATATTCGGCAATGGCAACGGTTAAAAAAGCGCCTCTGACCCTGATTAACGGAGGTTGATCAGATGTAGCAACTATAATTACAGAGTGTTCGAGTCCATCCCCAAGATCCTTTTCGATGAACTCTCTCACCTCTCTTCCACGTTCCCCAATCAGCCCGATAACATTGATATCAGCCTCTGTATGTCTTGCAATCATTCCAAGGAGAACGCTTTTCCCAACACCCGAACCAGCAAAAATGCCTATCCTTTGTCCTTTACCGCATGTAAGAAGCCCATTTATGCTTCTTATGCCAAGGTCAAGAGGGTCTTTTATCCTCTTTTTTTTCATTGGATTTACTGTTTCCCTGTATACAGGCACCAAATCAGGGCAATTAATAGGCCCCTTGTCATCAATGGGATTGCCAAGACCATCTATTACCCTCCCCAAAAGACCTTCACCTACAGCAGTGCTTACTGTCTGTTTTTTTGAACGTATCTTTGAGCCAACCCCAATTCCCCTTAAATCACCAAGAGGCATAAGAAGGGTTTTACCCTCTTTAAAACCAACAACTTCGGCATTAATAGGAGGATTTCCATCTACCGGATATATCAGCGCCGCGTCACCTACAGATGATATGGGCCCTTTGCCTTCAATAACCAGGCCAACAACCTGATTCACCTTGCCGTATACCCTATATGGATAAAAATTTTTCAGTGCCTCACTGATTTCAGCGGTCTGCATATTCTTTCAAAAACTCTTTTTTAATTTCTTCAATCTGAACGGAAATAGTTCCGTCAATATCACCAAAATTAGATTCAATAATAAATCCCGGTTCCTTTAACGTATCGTCTGAAACTATCTTTAATGAATTTATTACCTCTTCTGAAATAAATTTAAAATCATCCTTTCTTATTCGGATAGTTATCCCCTGCTTTTCTTCACATATATCAAGCGCCTTCTTTGCCATTTCAATGATTATATCTCTGTTGTTTTCGCACTCCTTTAAAACAACAGCCTCTGCAAAGATCAACGCCAATTCAACCGACAACTTTTCTGTCTTATCGAGCAGTTCTTTTTTAAATGCTGATAGGGCAGATAAATCCTGATTTAATCTTCTGGCAAGAGCTTCTATCTTTTTCATGCCCATATCAAATCCTGCCTTTTCGCCCTCCTTGAATGCATCTTCGAATATCCTTCTCGTTTCAGCCTCTATATCTTGATCGTTTCTCAAATGCTGTTTATCTTCGTTATTATCCTCGTTATCAAAGGTTACTGTTTTGAAAAATGATTCAACAGAGTCCTCTTTACTCTCGAATGGTGTATCTGAAAGAGGGTTTAAGGTAAAAGGACGAACATTCTTTTTATTATACAAATTTCTCATTCTCGCCTGTTATGATAATCTTCCCTTCCGCCTCAAGTCTTTTTGCTGTCAGGGCAATCTTTGTCTGGGCTTGCCCGACCTCTGACAACCTCACAGGACCCATCGCCTCAAGGTCTTCTTTTAACATTGCCGATGCACGTTCAGACATGTTTGAAAAAATCTTTTCCTTTATAGTATCTGATGCACCCTTCAATGCAATGGCAAGTTCTTCTGAGGCAATTTCTTTAAGAAGGCTTTGAACGCTCTTATTGTCGAGTTTTACAAGATCTTCAAATGTAAACATCAATTGTTTTATCTTCTCTGCAAGTTCAGGGTTCATCTCTTCAAGGGCACCAAGGATTTCGCCCTCTTTTATCTTATCCATCTGGTTAAGAATATTTGCTACAGAACTTATCCCGCCCATCTGCTTTTCTTCGCCAACACCTAAATCCTGTAGTTGCTCTTGGATGATGTCCTCAATATCCAATAAAACACTTTTATCCACTCTGCCAAGCTTTGCCATTCTCGTTATTACATCGCCCTGCAAATTTCCAGGCAACATGGCGATCACGTCACAGGCCTTTTTCGAAGGCAAAAGCGATACAATCAGCGAAATGGTCTGAGGATGCTCACCTTTTATGGTGCCTGCGAGAATTTTCGGGTCGCACGTTTTGAGATAATCTCCCGGCACACCTTCCTTTGGTGCCATTGCATCAAAAAAGTTTTCTGCTGTATCATCTCCAAAGCTTTTTTTCAAAAGTGTTTTGAACTTGTTTTGTCCATCAACAATGGCTGCTCCGCTTTTATTAATATTTTTTAAAAATTCACTGTGCACCTGCTTCACAATATTCTCGGGGATATATTTTATATTTGCTATCTCTTTTCCGATAGCCTCTATCTCATGTCTTTCGAATTCCTTCAGGATCTCTTTAGACAACTCCTCGTCCATTGTTAAAAGCAGTATTGCTGCCTTTCTTGTGCCAGTGATATCAGCTACATCCATCAGCTTCCCTCTTTAACCCATTCTTTTATTATAGACTTAACAAGTGCTTTATCCTGTAATGCGTTCGTAAATGCTGGCTGTGGCTTGCTTAAAACCGGCGTAGTATCAATGCCTTCCTTTAACATTGCATCTACGTGAGCCGATTTAGCACCTGCATATGAATCAGTAACTCCACTTACCTGTCTCACAGCTATAGTCCCGCTCCTATCCTTCAGGATACCCAGTATGGGTTTTATAACAAATAGGAAAACTGAAAGCAATATAGTCAAATAAAAAACATATTTCACTGCATCATAAAGCATCTCTTTTTTGTTAGAGACATCCATAATACCCTTTTCATCTGCAATGTTTTCAGTTTCAAAAGGTGCACTGACAACCTCCAACTTGTCCCCGCGCTCCTCATTATAACCCACTGTCCTTGCAACTAAGCTTTTAATATCATTCAATTCTTTTTGAGATCTCGGCACATATCTCGATTCTTCACCTTTTTGTCCTTTGACCTTTTCATACTTACCATCAACTACGACAGCAAGAGAAACCCTTTTAATGTCTCCATAAGGTTCAACAATTTTTCTTATAGTCTTGCTAAGTTCAAATGTCTTTTGCTCTTCCTGTCTCTCTGATTCCTTCGACTTGTCCTGATTATCCTTGTTTGCATCTTTTGTTTGAGCGCCTGGACCGTTGGACGCAACCCCTGGAACACCACCTACTTTAGTTGACTTATTTGCAACCATCTCTTTACTTAACCTTGAAGTCGCAACCACAGCCTTTTCGGGATCATATTCCTCTTCAACTATCTCAACCTTCCTGAGGTTAAGTTCTATGTTCGCCCTCACTATTGATCTGCTCGCAGGCAAAAATGTGCTCAACATCGACTGTACCGATTCTTCGAGCCTTTTTTCAACATTCTTCTGAAGTTCATACTGCTGCCCTGAAAGAACAACAGGAGAGTTCGAATCACCGCTTTTGTATAGAATTTTTCCGGAGGAATCTATAACCGTTATGTTTTCCGACTTAAGACCCTCTATGCTTCCCGCAACAAATTGCACTATACCGGCAACCTGATCCTTGGGAAGAGATTTGCCGGGCTTAAGCTTTAAAAAGATTGATGCTGTAACTTCCTTTTCTCTATCATAAAAAAGTGTCCTTTCAGGAAGTGCAATATGAACACGTGATGTCTTTACCTCTGGCATCTGGTTGATTGTCCTTGCCAATTCACCTTGAATTGCTCGTTTATAGTTGATATTCTGCATAAACTCAGTCATGCCATAACTCGTTTTATCAAACAACTCGAACCCCACACCACTGTTACCAGGCAATGCATTCTGTGAGGCAAGCAAAAGCCTCAAATCAAAAACCTTTTCCTTTGGCACATAAATAGTAGTTCCACCCAAACCAAGTTTGTAAGGCACCTTTTGCTCTTTCAGTTTCGCCACTATCATTGAGGCATCTTCAACGGCAAGACCTGAAAAGAGCGGCTGGAAGTTCTCTTTCTGGAGTAATGATAATCCAATTATTGAACCGCCAACAATCGATACAAAAAGAAATATATAAAGATAAAGCTTGCCTTTTGGGATACCCGATATATAGTTTTTTGCGTTATTCAAGAGCAATTCTTTGGCAGCCATCATTACACCTGCATTCTCATGATCTCTTCATATGCGTTTATTATCTTATTCCGTATCTGCATCATGGTCTGAAATGTCAAGTCTGCTTTTTCAATGGCAATCATGGTGGTGTGAATGTCTTGACTGTCCAATTTTGCAAGTTTTTGGACTTCTTGATCTGCAACCTTCTCAAGCTCGTTAGCCTTGTTTATAGAATCCTTCAAAATATCCTTAAACGATGTGGTACCCTTTATGTCTGTCGAAGCCCTTTTTCCAGATATATTTTCAGTAAAGTTGGGTAATTGCAGTGCCTCAATTTTCATTTTTCCCTCCTACTTACCAATTTCAAGCGTCTTCATAAACATCTCTTTCGCTGTATTAATGACGTTGATATTTGCCTCATATGACCTTGTGGCTGATATCATATCCGACATTTCTTCCATTAGATTGACGTTAGGATTTGTCACATACCCTTCTTTGTCTGCATCAGGATGCCCCGGGTCATAGACTCTTTCAAAATGTTTCGTACTGTTTATAATATTATCGACCTTCACGCCTTCAATCTTCTTCGAAAGTACACTGTCAAAGCTATCCCCTTCGGAAACGTCAGCAGATGAAAAAACAACATCCTTCTTCGTATATGGACCACCTTCTTCGGTTCTTGTTGTGTGTACATTGGCAAGGTTTGTCGCTATCACCTCCATTCTTATGCGCTGTGCCTTCATTCCAGAAGCGCTGACTTTTAGTATGTCAAGAATGTTGCCCATAAAAACCTCCTTTTATCTCCTTCCCTCATTCACAAGATAACGCATCAACGAAAATTTCTTGTTGAGAACCTGTACAAGGGCACTGTACATCATGCTGTTTTCGTTCATCTTAAATATCTGTACTTCAAGACTTACTGTATTGCCGTCTAAACTACCCATACCATTACTTTCTGTCTTTTCCTGTACATCGATATTTTGCATACCTGTCATACGGCTATTGAGTGCCTGTTTAAAATCTATCTCTTTTTCCTTATACTGTGGTGTTTCGGCGTTTGCAATATTACCCGCAATTATCCTGTGGTTAACAGTCCTTACATCGAGGACTTTTTCTATAAGGTTTATGACATCCATTGTTGTTCCTCCATGTTAGGCAAAACACCCATGTCCTTGTATTCTTTGATCTTGTTTCTCAAGGTTCTTGTCGTCTTTCCAAGCATAGCTGCCGCCCTTGTTTTATTACCATTGCATACCTTAAGCGCATCGAGGATCAATTTCATCTCCATTTCCTTTATCGAACCAGTTGAACTGTCTCTATCAAATTGCATCTCCTGTAGATGTGTCATTTTTATAACAGAGTAACCCGACAGTATGCACGCCCTCGCAATTACATTTTCAAGTTCCCGTGCATTGCCTTTCCACTTGTTTTCCATCAAGAAGTTCATCGCCTCGTCGCTTATGCCCACGTCCATACCCTTTGAATGTTTACGCAAAAAGTATGCCACAAGTTCCGGGATATCCTCTTTTCTTTCACGCAGAGGAGGAATATAAATTGGAAATACGTTGAGTCGGTAATAAAGGTCTTCACGAAACTTTCCTTCTTCAACCATCTTCAGTATATTCCTGTTTGTCGTAGCAATAACCTTTGTGTCGATCTTTTTGGGGTATTTCGAACCGATAACCTCGATCTCTTTTTCTTGTAAAACCCTCAACAACTTTGCCTGAAGCCTAAAGTCCATCTCAGTGATCTCATCAAGAAGTATCGTACCGCCATTAGCAATTTCAAACTTACCCATTTTTCTTGCAGAGGCACCGGTAAATGAACCTTTTTCGTAACCAAAAAGCTCGCTTTCAAGTAGATTCTCAGGCAAGGACGCACAATTTACCGGTACAAAAGGATTCTTCGACCTGTCACTGTTGTCATGTATATAACGTGAAACAAGTTCTTTACCTACCCCGCTATCCCCACAAACAAGAACCGTAACATCCGATTTAGCGACCTTTTCTGCCTTTATAAGAACATCTTTCATGGCCTTTGAAGCGCAGATAATCTTGCCGTTATTTATGCCAAGTGCACGTTTTATAGTGTTATAGAGCGTATCTGCACTAAATGGCTTCTGGATATAATCAAATGCGCCCTCTTTTATTACGCTTACCGCATCCTGAATAGTCCCGTATGCAGTTACGAGGATTACCGGTAATAGCGGGTTTTCTTTTCTTATGTGTTTCAAAAGTTCAATACCGTTTAAATGGGGCATTTTAACATCAGTAATAACAATATCAAAAATGCGTTTACTTATCTCATTTATCGCCTTCAGTCCATCCTCAGCAAGAGACACAGAATAACCTGTTTTTGTCAGGGATTCCTTAAGTGCAATCCTCATATGATAATCATCATCAATAACAAGCACATTTGCCTTCATTTCCCATCCTTTGGTAAATAAACAAAAAAACTCGTACCCACACCTTCTGTTGACTCAACCTCGATATAACCGTTATGGGCCTGAACGATGTTATGAACAATAAACAACCCCAATCCAACACCTTTGTCTTTGGTTGTAAAAAATGGATTGAAAATGTTCTTCCTGACATCTTCATTTATGCCTATACCGCTATCGCTTATGACTACCACAACGTATTTACCGTCTTCCTTTATTTCAATTGCAATCGAACCTTTGCCCGCCGCAGCATCAATGGCATTGCTGATGAAATTCATTATTACAAGCTTCATCATATCTGCATCGAACAAAGATGTTTTGTCGTAAAGGACCCTATATTGCACATCTATCTTTCTGCTCATAATTGACAATTTCATGAAATCCAGAATCTCTTCAACCACCTTGCCAATACTCTGTTCACTGAGTACAAGGCTTCTCGGTCTTGTATACGAAAGGATATTGTTTATTATCCTGTCAATCGTCTGCACACCAAAATGTATGTAATCAACATATTGTTTTTCTTTGGATTTTAATTTTCTATCAGACAACATGGAAAGAAAAAGCTCCATGCTTCCAAGGGGGTTTTTTATCTCATGTGCTATTCTCGCCGCCATCTCACCCATTGCGCGCAGCCTTTCATCTCTTTCAAGTCTCTCTTTCATCTTCTCAATCTCAGTAACGTCTTCAATCACAATCACTTCCTTACCGTTGAAGGCATTCCTTAACACATCCTTTTTCCACCTGTATTGACCTTTGCCATGTTTTATCTCGCCGGATTTTTTTTCGCTGTTGTTCAAATCATCAATAAAATTATTTGAACCAAGATTTTCTGCTGACTTATTCAAAAAGGATATAGACTTGCAATCAATGACAACAACACCCAGAGGGATTGAGTCAAGTATGTTATAGAGGTACTCTTTGGCATTTTCTAATTCCCTGTTTTTTCTTTCAACCTCATCTTTCAGTAGCCTTATTTGACTCTCGAGAACGTTATAATAACTGATAATAGAGTCAGAAGCCTTTGAAAACCCTAAAAATGCATCCTTTAATAATTCTGTTTCTGATATAGACATGTCTTTATATTATGCAAAATGCATACCAATCGAAGCGCAATCGGGCTACAAATGTTCACTGTGAACTATACGCTAACAAGATAATCGAACATTAAACGAAAGAACATTGAACACAGGACATCCGATAAAGACAAGAGGGCAGATATTTAGGGTAAAACTGGTAATGGTTGATTGCTCCTATTCTGAAGCATTTTTGGTATTAGATGTTTGACGTTCGTCATGAACCATCACTTAATGGTTGGCATCTGATTTTTGAAATACGGATAATTGTCAATTTATTGACATGAAGAAATCAATCCATACCGAGACGTTTCATCTTTTCAATAAGGGTGGTCCTGTTGAGGTTGAGTATATTGGCTGCCTTGCTCTTTACACCTTTTGTCTCCTGGAGAGCCTTTGCAATAATCGATTTTTCAAATTCTGTCACCAGCGTTTCATACCCCTTCTGAATATCGAGGTGTTGGTGATTATCCCTCGCCTTCCATAATTTTTCAGGTAGGTCTTCCACCTCGATCAATCCGTTTCTTTTCAGAATAACGTTTCTTTCGACAATATTTTTTAACTCTCTCACGTTTCCAGGGTAATCATAGTTCATCATAATATCCATTGCCTCCTCAGAAAACCCCTTGACATCGGCATCATTCAAACGGTTTGACTCTTCGAGAAAACTACTCAAAAGCAAAGGTATATCCTGTCTTCTTTCCCTGAGAGGCGGTATATGAATCGGCACTACATTCAGTCTATAATAGAGGTCTTCCCTAAAGGCACCCTCTTTCACAAGATGCTCAAGTACTCTGTTTGTCGCAGCCAGCACCCTGATATCCACCTTTATAGTTTTCGCACCGCCAATGCGTTCGAACGCCCTTTCTTGAAGCACCCTTAAAATCTTTACCTGAAGGTTAAGGCTCATATCGCCTATCTCATCTAAAAAGATAGTGCCCTTGTTAGCGATCTCGAACTTCCCAAGCCTCGTACTAACCGCACCTGTAAACGCACCTTTTTCGAAGCCAAAAAGTTCACTTTCGAGCAGATTTTCAGGTATTGCGCCACAATTTACAACTATAAGGGGGTTTTCCCTTCTCGATGAATTATAGTGGATAGCTTTCGCCACCAACTCCTTTCCAACACCGCTTTCACCGGTAATCAAAACCGTTGCGTTTGTATCGGTAACCTTTTCGATAAGTTCAAATATCTTCTGCATACCAAAACTTATCCCAAGGATATTTTCAAACTTATATTTATCCTTAAGGCTGCTTCTAAGTATCGTATTTTCAAGAAGAAGTTTGCTTTGTGAAAACCTTTTTAAAAGATTTGACTTGGACATAAGTCCTTTTGGTATGGTTTCGTTCTTGAGCATTTTGTAGTAGTTCATAGCAGAGTCGATGGTCAAAAGTATGTCTTCGAACTTAAAAGGTTTCAGGACATAATCAAAGGCTCCGAGCCTCATAGCGCTTATAGCTGTTTCGAGGCTTCCGTATCCGGTCATGACAATGCCTATTGTATCAATATACTCCTTTTGAATATAATTTATTAACTGCAAACCATCCACCTTTGGCATAGTCAGGTCTGTTATCAACACATGGTAATTATTCGCCTTCAGCGCAGACAAGGCATCTTTGCCTTCAAGAAAAGGATCCACCAGATAATCATTGCCCCTTAAAAACTCTGTCAGCATCATCAAAATGCTTTCTTCGTCTTCAACGATAATTATCCGACCCTTTTCCATTTATTTCCCTTAGTATTTATAACTATTTTAGCAAAAAAGATGTTGAATTTTCTTTTTTTTGAAAATATTTTCAACAATGTGAAAACTCTATTATAAAATTGTTCAAATGTCTAATATTTTGTGGCAAGACAGATGTAGACCGTTCAATCATGGGCCGCTAAGTGTCAAAAAAGGAACAGCATGATGGCAATCTGGGGCATTAGCATAGCGTAAGAGAGTTGCATTGGAGAAAAGCTTATATGCTTTGTGACATATTCCAAAAAACTATCTTTTTGCTGGCCTTTTTGAATTGATTTTTATATTTTTTAATTCCTCGACTTCGCTCTTGATCTGAGCGATTTGATCTTTTAATGCCTGTTTTTCTTTTTCTGATTCTTCAAGTTTGTTTTCAATAACTGCAATCTTAATCTTGTGTTCACTTTCTGTTATTTGTGTCTTGATGTGCTTCAAGTCAGCCATTTCTGTCTTTAATAAAACCACCTCGTTTTTGAGCATAATCACCATTATGCCAAGGGCAGCGATAAGCAATACGAAAAGGATCATGCCAACAGGAAAATTTTTTGATAAAACTTGTGTGCCCTTGACCTTTTTAACAGCCTTTTCTTCATTTTTAACTGCTTTCTGTCTATTTACATTCGATAAAAGTTCTTCTATTGTTATTGTCTCTTTTTCTGTCACAGCCATTTAGTGCCTCCTATAGATATATATTTCTTAGATGTTGATTCTGCAATTTTCAGACCAATCAAAAAGATACGCCAAGCATTGAAGACCGTACCGTATAGCATGCACCATTTATCAAAAACCTCAGCCATAACGTCAAGCAAAATCCAATCAAAACGTCAATAATATCACTTTAATACAGCATTTTTAAGCAGTGCCAACTTCTTGACACCATCTTGAGTTGTCAAAGAATTGCCATTCAAATAACGATATAGAACACCCTTTTCTATCAGTTATAAATATTCTCCAAAATAATGCTCCCAAAAAGATTCTATTATGAAAAAAAGTAATAGTGTAATAAATTGAGAGTTATAAAATTTATCTTGACGAAATCCGAAACCATCTATACAAATTATAATCAGCCCATATATTGCGGAAAGGCATAAAAAATCCCTTTCATGTGTTGATTTATGCTGCATTAGAGTGTTATGAAACAAATTACGAAACATACCAATAGGCTTCTGTATATCCTTTTTTTTATTGTCTTTGCATTTGATTCATTTTTATATGCCGCTATGGACAATGTTCTTTTCAAGCAAAAGATCCTTTTTGAACTATATCGCTATCAGATGCTTTTTGCCCTTGTTGTTATCATATTTCTTTTAATTGTCATTATTGCCCTGCTTGTAAACATTAAAAAAAGAAGGTATGCTGAAAACGCATTGAAAATAAACGAAGCGCGATATCGAAGCATTTTCGAAAACGCCGTTGAAGGAATATTCCAAAGCTCTCTTGACAGTCGCTATATAGATGTTAACCCAGCGTTTGCAAAGATGTGTGGATACAATTCCCCTCAGGATTTAATAGGTTCTGTCAAAAGCATAGAAAACGAACAGTATGTAAATCCTTTGGATTATATTACATTCAAAACAATTTGCGAAAAATATGGATACATCGAAAAGTTTGAAACCCAGTTTTATCGCAAAAATAGAAGCAATTTTTGGGTCTCAATGAATGCACTGGCAGTATATGATGAAAAAGGCGATGTGCTTTACTATGAAGGTACTGTTGAAGATATAACTATAAAAAAGAGTGCTAATGATGAGCTAAAAAAACAAAAAGATAGACTTGCATATATTCTTGAGGGTACTGATGCAGGCACCTGGGAATGGAACATACAAACCGGAGAAATCATAATTAATGATAAATGCGCCAGTATCATTGGTTACAAGCTTGATGAGGTTTCTCCTGTATCTACTGAAACATGGATGAAGTATACACATCCAGATGATGTAGATTTATTCAAAGAGACATTGCAAAAACATTACAGCGGCGAACATGATTATTTTGAAATAT
This sequence comes from Deltaproteobacteria bacterium ADurb.Bin026, assembly GCA_002071245.1. Classification (GTDB taxonomy): domain Bacteria; phylum Desulfobacterota; class Syntrophorhabdia; order Syntrophorhabdales; family Syntrophorhabdaceae; genus MWEV01. The sequence continues at coordinate 938 of MWEV01000193.1, read as the reverse complement.
CATACCGAATGAAACATAGACAAGGTCACTGGGTATGGGTACTGGATAGGGGCAAGGTCGTCTTGCGTAATGACAATGGTGAACCAATCTGGATGTATGGTACACACCAGGATACCACCGAAAGAATAAATGCTGAACATGCCCTTTTATCCAGCCAACATAAACTACACGAAGAAAGCAACAAACTGCGTACCATAACGGACAATTCCCCTTTCGGTATTGCCTTGATAGATAAAGATGATATATTTGGCTATGTAAACCCCAAATTCAAGGAGATGTTTGGCTATGACCTAAACGATATCCCAAATGGCAAGACATGGTTCAAAAAGGCATACCCTGACCCAGAATATAGACACAATGTCATTGCAACCTGGATTGCAGACCTCGAAGAATTTAAGGAGAAAAGGCATACAGGCGAGAGAAAGACATGGACGTTCACTGTAACATGTAAAGACAACTCCAAAAAGATTATCAGCTTTATACCGGTGATGCTCCCAACAGGGGAACATATATTGACCTGCGAAGACATAACCGAAAAGAAACACCTCGAATCCCAGTTGCGCCAGGCACAAAAGACAGAGGCAATAGGTACGCTTGCAGGAGGTATAGCACATGACTTCAACAACATCTTAACCGCCCTTATGGGATATGCAACCCTCTTGCAGATAAAGATGGGCAGATCAGATCCATTGCAGTCATATGTGGATCAGATACTTTCTGCATCACAAAAGGCAGCCGACCTTACCAAAAGCTTTTTGACCTTCAGTAGAAAACAACCGTTGAAGCTTGCCCCACTCGACATAAACAATGCAATCAACGAGACCAAAAGGCTTCTGAACAGGTTGCTCATTGAGGATATAGAGTTAAATACATCCTTGACTGAAGATAGCACAATAGTAATGGCAGATAAATCACACATCGACCAGATATTGTTCAAC
>MWEV01000192.1 GCA_002071245.1 Deltaproteobacteria bacterium ADurb.Bin026 | reverse complement strand
TATTGCATAGTAAAAGGCAGATAATTTTGATGGCGGCAGACCGTAATAACCCCATAATCCTGCAAGGGCATGTTGGAGTTCTGGGTTTTTTACATGGTCATCCAAAAATTCTTTGAGTGTTTTGTTCCTCACATTCCACATATACTTATATTGAAAAGGAAACATCATCTTCACAAATTTACCTTTATTCTTTGACAGTTTATCTGCATCATCCGCTACACCGATCATGTTATTAATGAAAGAGCGGATACCCTCAACCTCATCGGGAAAACTTTTGCTCAATAACTGTATATACGCTTCAGGGTTTTTCTGCGGCACGGATATCTCAAGCTTTCTGGTTTTCAGTCTGTAACATTCTGGGGCGAGTGCAAGCCTTATGTTTCTAAGAACTCCAAGCTCCTCGAGAATCTTTGCTGCCGGTGTATTATCAAGCGCTGTACCATGAAGTGAAACCTCGAAAGTATATTTGTCCCCCTTCCCACGACTAAATGATGTCGCGTATCCACCAGGAACAAGGTGTTGCTCGACAACCGTAACCGGAAACCCCTCCTTTACAAGATATCCTGCTGTGCACAAACCACCAAGACCTGCACCTATTATTACAACAGGATAGTTCTTCTTAGGATTAATCTTCTCGTTGAGGGCGGCAAGTCTTTTTCTGTCCAGCGTCAAAAACATTGCAGTCATAGCTGATATAGTAATAAACGAACGCCGGGACATCCACTTGTCAAACATAAAAATCTCCAGTTTCTTCTGGTTTATTCCACCCTTAATTATATCGTTTTTGTTTTTTTTATTTCAATCAATATGATTATAAATCTGATGTCATTTTGTTAGATATATAGGCTTGGAAACGATTTGCGTTATTAGTTAAAAAAATTATGGTTAAAAATTGTTAAACAGCTATAGAACAGAGGGAGAAGATATATTCTCCCTCTGTTCTGACCAATTATTTTTTGGCGAAAAGATTATTTATAAGCTCCTCTGAAGGGGGCTTGGTGACAAGACTTACCCCATAGAACAACACCAGGCAACCTCCAAGCAAGATCCATTCCATTGTTGCCATACCAATAACCTTTTTTGTAAATACAAAATAGCCACCTGCGAGTGTAGCCAATGTTCCATATATAACCGTCCAGAAGGCGCCCCATTTTGTTGCGCGCTTCCAATAGAAAGACATCGCCGTTACAAAAAAGAATATCGCTCCCAGCCCCATAGCCGCAAGTCCCATAAAAACTGAAAGCAGTTCCGGTGGTCTTTTCCACGTCCAGTAGAAAGGTAAGAAAAGAAATAGCGCAATAAGAAAATAACTCAGTCTTATGAGTGTCTTATCCTTTGTTTTTGGCCACCAGAGCGTTATAATATCCCTTGTTACATTTGCACTCATTATCATGACCATTCCTGCCAGAGTAGATAGGGTTGCAGCAAAAAGCCCCATTACATATAGCGTCTGCAATGGTATACCTCCTACTGCATATGAAAGCAGTGGAGCCGCAAGATCGGCCTTCCATGGTTCAATCTTAAAAAGCTCTGGGCCATAGAACATTCTCGCAATAAATCCGTTAGTCGATGCTGCAAGCATAACCGGTATACCTGTAATAAACCATACAATCATTACAAGTTTCCAATACTCCTTTTTATTCATCTCCTTCATGCCGAGAAAGCGTCCGAGGTTGTGTGGAAAACCTATTGCCATAGTAAAAAATATTACAGGACACGCTAACAATCCAGCCCAGCTTGAAAAAAATTCAGTTGGTCCAACCGAGGGCAGATCGGGTCTTATCAGACTTAACAATCTCGGATCCTGTGCCCACATGCTCTTTGACATTGCCAGAAAACCACCCGATTTTATCAATGTCCACACACCAACTATCGCACCTACGACCCCGAGGAAGGCTCCCTGGAACGCCATCGACCAATTTGTTCCTACATATCCGCCAAGCACCATATAAATCCACGCAATAAAAACCCCAAGAAACAGGCATAATACTGGTGGAAAACCCGTAACAGCATACCAGACCCCTCCGGCAGCCTTCAATTGCCCAACAGAATATATAAAAAGGAAAAACAACATGCAAAAGCTTATTACAGTCTGAAGCATCTTTGACTCGTACCTTCTTCCCATAAGCTCCGGCACTGTAGCAGCACCAAGCTTGATGGCAAAGCTACGTGTTTTTGACGATGCGACCCATATACAGGGAATAACCCCTATGAGACTCCACATACCGGCAAACCACATACCAGAAAAACCAACAGAATATGTTATACCGGTACTTCCGCAGAACGCCCATCCCGAAAGATATGAAGATGCAAGGGCACACCCGGTAACAACTGGACCCATATCCCTTTTGCCTACCAAATATTCATCGAACGATTGCCACTGTTTTTTTCCAAGTATACCAAGCAAGATAGAAATACCGAGAAGAACGGCTATCCCTGCAGATGAGGCAATTGCCATGCCGAGTGTTATCTCCGGTACAGGCATAAACTGTGTGTTCATTCTCCCCACCTCCTTGTGATCAACCATGTTCCAATAAATGTCATAAGGAATAAACCTATGATCATAGACCACCAGATATACCAAGGATACATAAGAGTAACTGTATCAGGTTCCATAATTACCTCCTCATTAAAAGTTTTAGGGCATAAACTAAAAACATCTATCAGACGTACTAATACTGCGCATCTTAATTACACATGATAATGTCAATCCAGATAAACACCTGAACCAACATACAGGGTCTCGCCGCCGAGGGTGGTTTTTCTTATATAACTGCTTTTCTTTGAAGGTGATGCCTGACGTGGTTTTGGCCATTGATAAGTTACCCATATAGCATCATTATTCTCTAAGCTTTTCATTATTTCTTTTATGAAGGGTTTGCCTTCATAATCTTTAAGCTCCCGTACATCCTGGCCTTCATAGCCAGGAAATGCTGGGTTAACGAGGTCTTTTCCCTTGCTGTTTATTACAAAAACGTATGTTGTAAGATAATTGAATTCTCCGAGTGGATCGCGCAAGATTGTGAATGCCTTATTTCCTTGTTTGCTTATCAGTTCAACCGCTTCATCAACTACATTCACCACAAATGCCTTATCCATCTTCATGCTGTACAAACCACTTCCTATAATATAGTCCTTCCCAGAAGGCGTCTTCACATACTTTACATATGAAGTCTTCCACGAAGGATTCTCTTCGCCGGGCTTCAGCCATACATAATGGGTCCAGCCCTCTTTTTTGTAACTGTACCCGGTTGCCTCCGTGATAAATGACCTGATGAATTGTTTACCTGCCAAATCCTTCAAATTTATCTGATTTTTACCTTCCAGTTCAGGACGATGTGGGTTTACAAAAACGTTCCCATTTGTGTCAACAACAAAAACATACCGGTCACCGATAAGCCATTTGCTGTTTTTCTTCTTGAATTCAACAAACGCTGTCTCTCCTTGTTTTTCCACAAGGCTTGTTGCTTCTTTCACAAATTGTACAAGGTCTTTTGC
>MWEV01000191.1 GCA_002071245.1 Deltaproteobacteria bacterium ADurb.Bin026 | reverse complement strand
CCTTATCTTATGCTGTAAAACACGTTTCTTCCACCAAAAACAACCATATCGCCAAGTTCTTCTTCAATCCTTATCAACTGGTTGTATTTTGCAATCCTTTCGCTCCTCGATGCAGAACCTGTTTTGATCTGTCCAACATTTGTTGCTACAGAGAGATCTGAAATAAAGGTATCCTCTGTTTCACCGGAACGATGTGAAATAACACATGTATAGCCCGCCCTTTTTGCTATCTCTATTGTAGTTAGTGTTTCTGTCAAGGTTCCAACCTGATTAAGTTTTATGAGAATACTGTTTGCAATGCCCTGTTTTATCCCTTCAGAGAATATCTTTGGATTAGTGACAAAAACATCATCACCCACGATCTGTATCTTGGATGCACATTTTTCAGTGAATTTTTTCCAGCCATTCCAGTCGTTTTCAGCAAGACCATCTTCTATTGAAATGATCGGGTAATCATTTATGATTGCATCATAAAAACCTATCAACTCATCGCTACCCCATATGTTGTTGTCAATATGATATTTTCCCTCCTTGAAAAGTTCGCTTGCAGCCGAGTCGAGGGCTATAAAGATGTCCTTTCCGGGTAAGAAACCCGATTTTTCTATTGCAGTCATAAGGATATCGAGTGCCTCCCGAGTTGTTGAAATCTGGGGGGCGAAACCGCCTTCATCGCCAACGCCTGTAGAATAGCCCCTATCTTTTATAACACTTTTAAGTGTGTGAAAAACCTCGACACCCATTCTTAACGCCTCTTTAAAACTGTCAGCACCTGCCGGTACGATCATGAATTCTTGTACATCAAGTGAATTTTGTGCATGAGCCCCACCGTTAATAACATTCATCATTGGAACAGGAAGTTCTCTTGACATAACCCCGCCGATATACCTGTATAAAGGCAAATCTAAATAATCTGCCGCTGCACGTGCAACAGCCATCGAAACTCCGAGAATGGCGTTTGCGCCGAGATTGCTTTTATTTTCAGTTCCATCAAGGTCTATAAGGATATTATCGATATAAGTCTGTTCAAGTGCATCAAAGCCTTCAATCTTTGGCGCTATTATATTATTTACATTTTCAACGGCCTTCAAAACGCCCTTACCCTTGAACCTTTTGACATCGTTATCCCTTAATTCAAGCGCTTCTCTTTCACCTGTAGATGCACCGGATGGCACAATAGCCCTGCCAGCGTATCCACTTTCCAGTACCACCTCGGTTTCTACCGTTGGATTGCCTCTGCTGTCAAGCACTTCCCTTGCAAAAACACTATAAATTGTAGACATTTCAACCTCCAATAAAATCTATTTATGATTTTAGACAATAAATGCTATATTTAACAAAATGCATGGATACTTTTGAGATTAGCATAGTAAAAAGAACCCGTCAAATATTTTATAAAGCAATGAGGAGGCGTAGATGAAAAAACCGATTATATTTATACTTGTTTTTTTAACGATTGTACTTTTAAGGCATCCTTTATTTTCGGAAGATATAGATGGTGCAGTATTGCAACAGTTTAAAAGGTCTTTTTCTGATGTGAAAGTAGATGAATTCAGAAAAACGGATGTTGACGGCATGTATGAAATCGTAAATAATGGAAGGATTTTGTATTATCTTGCAAGGAATAATTATATCTTTTCCGGTTCTATTTGGTCATCAGCAAAGGTGAATATTACCAGAGAAAGGGAGTCTGAGGTTTTTACAAAAAATGCAAAGGAAATACCGCTTGATAAGGGAATAAAGATAGGGGACGGCAAGGATATTGTATATGAATTTACAAACCCTGATTGTCTTTATTGTAGAGAAGCATCAAAATATTTTGCTCAAAAGAAAAACGTAACAAGATATGTTTTTTTTATTCCGATTTTATCTTATGGTGAATCTGAGAAGAAGATAAAATATATAATTTGCGCAAAAGACAGAGAGAAAGCCTATGAAGAGGTAATGACAGGCAGGCTCGATGGAAAAAATATCGAAGTTTGTACCGACGGGAATGCGCTTAAATTTTATAGTGAACAACAGAATATCATCGAAAGGCTTGGGATTAGCAGTACACCACAGTTTCTTGTGAATGGAAAACATGTTTCTGGTGCAAATATCCCTATGCTCGAAAGGTTTTTGAAAAAGGAATAACCATAAGGCGAATCACATAATTATCAATAATATATCGGTTTGCTTTATTGGTTGTCAGAAGATTGATCTTCTATAGGTTGTTCGAGGCGATCCCTTATCATTTTCAATATAACAAACGATTCTCGCTCCCTTTCTTCAAGCGAACCCGTGATATACAAAATAGTTTCACGATAATCAGGCATGAAGATTTTGGATAACGCATTGCAACGCCTCTGGGTTTTACGGAGTTCCAGGGCAAGTCGCCTTACAGCGTTTTCGAGTTCTGCCAGTTCAGCCAGAAGGGGAAGCACCTCAATGAAACGACTCATAGCAATGTCTGTATGTGCTGATGTTCCTTCAAAACCGAACTGGACACTGACGGTTTCCGTTTTTACTGTAACATGAGGAATTTTCATGCCCATAAGGTGTTGATCCGATATGCTGATCTGATGATCCATTTTTATGGCAGTTGCGGCACGTTCGATACTCTCCGAGCCTTTTTCGATTTCTGCTTCACTTAAGGATTCAAATGCTTTTTTCATTGCTTCCCGGACGTTCTGCTCTGCATCACAGGCTCGATTTAGACGGCTCATCAGTTCAAAAATCAGGATTTGACGTTTTTGCTCGAGAAGGTCATAACCTTCCTCAGCAAACGCAAGTTGTCTTTTCAGTACAAGCAGATTGGATTTTGTTGGAGCGATATTGAGTTTTCCCATAAGGTCTACTCCAGCCTGTTATGTAGCCTGAAACGGTGTTTCATAGACAGGTGTCTCCTCTTTTCCGTGATAGTATTTTTTAAGCAAGGCTTCGCTCACACGGTGTAGCTCATCTTTAGGTAGTGAGGACAATACGTCCCAGCCAAGTTCGAGCGTTGTCTCTATTGATCTGTTTTCATATTCACCTTGGTTTAAAAAGCGCATTTCGAATGCTTCTCCGAACTTGAGGTACAGCTTATCGAGAGTACTCAATTCTTCTTCTCCAATAACATCGGCGAGTCCACGCACCTTTTTTACATATGCATAACAGGCGAATAATTGGCTTGCAAGTGTTGGGTGATCTTCCCTTGTATAACCTTTACCGACACCATCCTTCATCAAGCGGGACAGACTTGGCAGGCCTGCTATCGGAGGATAGACCCCCCGCTGGAACAAATCACGGTCCAAGACGATTTGACCTTCGGTGATGTATCCAGTGAGGTCGGGAACAGGATGGCTTATATCGTCAGCAGGCATGGTAAGGATTGGAATCTGTGTGATTGAGCCAGGTGATCCCTCAATACGTCCGGCACGCTCATATATGCTGGCAAGGTCGGAATAAAGATAACCAGGATAACCTTTACGTCCTGGTATCTCCCCCCGTGCAGTGCCTACTTCGCGGAGGCTTTCGCAATAATTTGTCATATC
>MWEV01000190.1 GCA_002071245.1 Deltaproteobacteria bacterium ADurb.Bin026 | reverse complement strand
CAAAAACCACTCATATGTCAAGCGGTAAAAGCATAATTATCAACTTCATCTACCTCAACTTGAAACGTTGAATCTTTCCAGTTGTACTTTTTGGTAGTTTATCCACAAATTCTATCCACCGAGGATATTTATACTTTGCAAGTCTTTCGAGAACCCATTTCTTTAGATTTTCTGCAAGTTCTTCTGACTTTTCGAATCCATCGCGTACCACAACATATGCCTTTGGTTTTATAAGTCCCTTCTCATCCAAAGCACCGATTACTGCACACTCAAAAACAGCCGGGTGTTGACTTAGGCAATTTTCAACTTCAACCGGGGATACCCATATCCCCCCAACCTTCAACATATCGTCAGCCCTGCCGGCACACCAGTAAAAACCCTCTTCATCGACATAATATTTGTCGCCCGTATTTATCCATTCGCCCTGCATCGTGTGTCTCGACTTTTCACGCTTCCTCCAATATTGCTGAGCAGCACTGTCACCTTTCACAAAAAGTGTGCCTATTTCTCCCTGTGGTACCTCCTTTCCCTCATCGTCAAAAAGTTTTAATTCATAACTCGGTACCGGTTTGCCCGTTGAACCAGGCTTTATTTGACCTGGACGATTCGAGAGAAATATGTGGAGCATCTCGGTAGAGCCAATGCCGTCAAGAATCTCGATACCAAAACGTTTTTTCCAACGTTCAAATATATCCTGAGGCAACGCTTCACCCGCGGAGACACATATGCGTACAGAAGAAAACTCATGGTCGCTGTTCGCATCTTTAAATGTTCCGTATTCACGGTCGTGTTTTTCCTTATATTCAAGCATTTGCCCATAAAGTGTAGGAATGCCAAAGAATATAGTTGGACGAAATTTTTCGAGATGACGAAACACATTTTCAGGCGTCGGAGGATTTGGGTTAAGCACAGCCGATGCGCCAACCGACATAGGAAAATACATACCATTGCCAAGACCGTACGCAAAAAAAAGTCGAGCAGCAGAAAAACACACATCATCCTCTGTGATTCCCAATACAGCTTGGGCAAAAGACTGAGAGGTGACAACCATATCGTACTGAGAATGCACAGCGCCCTTGGGCGAACCCGTGGAACCTGAACTGTAAAGCCAAAAGCCCACATCATCCTTTGTCGTATTTTCTATCTTGATGGTTGCGGGCGCATGCCAGTACTTCTGTTTAAAAGGAATATGGGCACCGTTTACTTCCGATATAACAATCATATCACGCAGATAGAACAGCTCCCCCTTAATCTGATTAATCACAGGCAAGATCTGTTCGGACACCACAAGCACCTTTGCCCTGCTGTCGTTGAGATAGTATTCATAATCCTCAGGTGTAAGCATGGTATTTACAGGTATCGGGATAGCACCGATCTTTATTGCACCCCAAAAAACTGCATAAAACTGTGGAACGTCAATCATAAGGATCATAATCTTGTCATCTGCCCTTACACCTAACTCCCTGAAACCATTAGCTGTCTTGTTGGTCATCTTCTGGATATCATTATATGTATAGTTTTTGTATTCTGTATAAACAGCAATCCTATGACCTTTTCCCTGTCGAATATTTCTATCGAGAAAGTAATCCGCAGCATTAAAAAAATCTTTCCGTGTTTCGTTTAGCATAAACAACCTCCTTGGTTTAGATAAAATATAAAAACATGTACATGTCAAACATATTCGAGATTCACGAGTTTACCTATTTTTCGAAGCTTCTCCGCAAGAAGTTTAACTATAACTTCACGCGGGAAAATCCCCATTTGTCTAAATACAATACTTTCATGTCCCCTGTTTGTCGCAGTCCCCACAAAAAAATTTATCACATCTGAGGCATGAAACAACCTGTACAGATCAGAAACAGACGAATCAGATTCAAGCTTGTTGGAATTTTCTTCAAGTATATTGTAAACCTGATTGAGTGTTAATGCCCCTTCTGTTGCATAATCTATGTCTGCAAGCTCATATGAGGGCGGCTTATGGTAAGATCCGGAAATATCCTTTACCATCACAGGTTTTTTAAGCACCCTCGCCACAACTTCCACGGTTGTTGATCCGCACACAACACGAGTACCTTTTGTCTCCATAAACATATTCACAACCTTTTCATCAGATGCCTTCTTCAAGGGTGGTCCTGTTAATACATTCATGACCCTTGCTTCTCTGCAAAGCAAAAGCAGGCACGTCGTATCGTCCCCATAGGTTTTCCCGGAAATCTCTTTAACCTTCGCAACAATCTTTTCTGGCACATCCTTCACGTTCATTCCCTGAGTTAGCAAACCATTCGCAAAATAAGAAACAGCCTGAGCACCCCAACCCATACCATATTGGCGACCCATGCCCGCCTGGCTCACTCCATCGCTTATCAGGATAATCCCATCATCACAATCAAGCATACAATTAACCTCTGCAACCATCTCAAGACCCAAAGGCAAAAAACGTTGCTGAGGAAGATATGTCGCAAAGCGCCTGCTCAATAAAATAGGTGAAGGAATTTCGTAAGAGATGATCGTGGCATGACCACTGTTGAGAATCCTACACACCGAAAAGGCAGAAAAGGGAATATCCGATGTCCTTGCCTCATGCATGGTATTTACTATCTTTTCGCATGTCTCTCTAAGTGTAAAACCCTGGCGTAGCAATTCCATAAGCCTCGATGCACACATAACCGAAGCTATGTTTGCCTTTATGCCTGTTCCTATCCCGTCTGCCAAAATGGCTGTAGTGGCTTCCGGACCACGTTCAACAAGCACATAGTCACCGCATACCTTGCCTGAACGTTTTGCCTTCTGTGAATACACAACCTCTATATATTTTCCAGTTGCATCGATATCAGGTTTCATCGCCCTCTGTCAAACTCATCAGCTTTCTAACCAATTCTTCGCCCTTTGCGGTGCTTTCGCCAAGAAATTGTGCAATGTTCTGTGCCATTTTTATCTGGTGTTCAAGAAGTTGGTTAGCTTGCTCTACTGTTTGCGATTTGATCTCCTTGAGTTTGTTCTCGTTTTCATGCTGACTCGTAATGTTGATAAATATCCCCACAATCTGCATATCCTGTTTCAATATATAGAGAAGTTCCCTGCATATAAGATTGTAATGTTTATAAGTAACTACTATATCGAGGGTCTCGGCAGCGCCAGTGATCAATTTTTCAAACGGGGCAGGATCCATCAGATAGGAAACATGTTTACCAAGTACTGCGTCAGAACAATAGAAAAATTTCTTGAATGCCGGATTTACTGTAAGGATGTTCAACTCCCCATCGAGTATGATTACACCGTTTGGAGTGGTGTTAAAAATCTGGTCAGTTCTCCTTTCCGCCATTCTTCTCATATAGGGTATACACATCTCAGGCTCTGCCATATTCATGGCAACTGCGATAGCTTTTTGTCTACAACTGTCATATCCGCAAGCACCGCAGTTCAACTGTTGTTGAGGATCCAGTTTCCCAGTTTTTTCCAATATCTTTTGTATTTCCTCTTCTGGCACATCCCTTAAAAAACCAGACTCTTCCTGATGTGATGCGCGAAAAATATCCTTTTCCTCGACATCAGGAACAATATGAATATCAGCGGTTTCTCTATCGTACTCCAGGATGTCTTTTCGTTTTTCAAAGAGGTTTTTTTCAATACCTATACCAGGACCATTAATACAACCTTGACTGCAAAATAATGGTTCAATTAACGCATACGATGAATCTTCTGGGAGACTATTTAGAATGGATTTCACATTTGCAAAACCATCCACCCTGACAAGTCGGAGATTAAAACCATCATCATCCATACCTGCTGTCTTAATCATTCCACCCGGCAAAGGGTAGAGTTGTGCAAGGTGTACAGGTTTCTCATCAAAACTGCTTTCCTCACAGGTTGAAAGATCAATACCTTTTTGATTAAACCACATTAATAATTCCCTGAATGTAAGAACACAGTCAACAAAATCTTTGTTTTCTGGTCTCAGAATTTCTGATTTTTTTGCAACACACGGACCAATAAAGATCACTTTTGTTTCATCTCCAATCTTTTCCTTGAGCATCTTTGCGTGTGCAACCATAGGTGAAACAACCGAGATAAGATTGTCTACTAATTTAGGTTCATATTTTTCTATATAGTTCACGAGCGCCGGACATGCAGTTCCAATAAAGGGTTTTGTTCCCTCCTCTTTTACAATCCGTGCTGAATGGGCAGACACCTGATAAGCCCCAACAGATGTCTGACCAATATAACGAAATCCAAGGGCACGAAGTGCCGAGGCAAGGCGTGTTCTCTGCCACTTATTAAACACCGCTGCAAAAGAAGGGGCAATACTTGCGGCAACCATATGTCCACTATCTATAAGCTTTTGAGCAATATCGATATCGTGTCGGAAAGACTTTGCCTGCTGGGGGCATTCGCTGATACATGTCCCACAGGCAATGCATCTTTTTTCGTCAACATAAGCCTGACCTCTTTCCATCCTTATTGCTTTAACCGGACAAACCCTGAG
>MWEV01000189.1 GCA_002071245.1 Deltaproteobacteria bacterium ADurb.Bin026 | reverse complement strand
GACTGGGTTATGCCGAGGGAGATTCTTTTTTTGCGAACATCAGTTTCGTTGATGTTTAACAGTTCGGCGAGGTATTTATCTGAAAAACCGTCTTTTTTTGCCCTTATGAGGAGTTTGTCGGGCAAAGTGCTGTCTTTATATTTCAAGATTTCCTCTTCCAGTTCAACCAGTTCTTTCATCTGTTGGATGAACCAGTGTTTTATCTTCGTCTTTTCGAACAACTCATCTACTGTTGCGCCCTTTCTGAGTGCCTCATACATGATAAATTGTCTCTCAGAAGACGGCTCGTTGAGCAGCCTCATTAGTTCCTCAAGTGGCAAATCATTGAAGTTTTTTGCAAAACCCAATCCATATCGTTTAATTTCGAGGGAACGGATTGCCTTCTGAAAGGCCTCCTTGTATGTTTTTCCAATACTCATTGTTTCGCCAACGGCCTTCATCTGTGTACCGAGTTTGTCTTCGGCCTCTCTGAATTTTTCGAATGCCCATCTGGCAAACTTAATAACTACATATTCGCCTGATGGTGTATACCGATCAAGGGTACCGCCCTTGTAATACGGGATGTCGCTCAGTCTGTATCCACCGGCGAGTTTTGCCGAGATAAAAGCAATGGGGAATCCCGTTGCCTTTGAAGCGAGGGCAGATGAACGTGATGTCCTTGGATTGATTTCTATGACAACGATCCGTCCATCTACTGGATTATGGGCAAACTGTATGTTTGTTCCACCTATTATCTGGATGGCCTCAACGATACGATACGATTGTTCCTGAAGTCTTTGTTGAACCTCCTGAGAAATGGTCAACATGGGGGCGGAGCAGAAGGAATCGCCCGTGTGGACCCCCATGGGATCGATGTTTTCAATGAAACACACGGTAATCATGTTATTATCTGTATCTCTTACTACTTCCAGTTCAAGTTCTTCCCAACCGATGACTGCCTCTTCGATCAGTACCTGGCCGATTAAACTCATGGAAATACCACGTGAGCTGATTGTTTTTAATTCTTCTTTGTTGAATGCGATGCCGCCTCCTGTGCCACCCATTGTATATGCGGGCCTAATAACCACAGGATAACCAAGTCTGTCTGCAATATTAAGGGCTTCGTCAACCGAATATGCAAGGGCGCTTTCTGGCATAGATATACCGAGTTCTTTCATGGTCTTTTTAAATTCATCCCTGTCTTCACCGCGCTCAATGGCATCAGCCTTTATGCCAATGATTTGAACACCGTATTTTTTGAGGACACCTGCTTTTGACAGGGCTGCAGCGAGATTTAACCCTGTCTGTCCACCAAGGCTAGGAAGCAATCCTTGGGGTCTTTCCTTTTTTATAATCTTTTCGACAGATTCTATTGTTAACGGTTCAATATAGGTTATATCTGCCATTCCTGGATCTGTCATAATGGTAGCGGGGTTTGAATTAACAAGAACGATTTTATACCCTGCTGCCCTCAGTGCCTTGCAGGCTTGGGTGCCTGAATAGTCAAACTCGCATGCCTGTCCTATGATAATTGGACCTGAACCTATAATCAGAACCTTATCTATGCCTTCAATCTTTGGCTTATTCATTTAAGTTCCTTTCTAATGGATTTGAAGATTTTATTTTACAAATGTTGAATACTATCAAAGCATGATGATGTGAGTCAAGCTTTTTGAAACAAATATTCCCTTGATATTTTGGGTTAATTGATAATAATATTAAATCGTTTGTACGGGGTTTAATGGCTCATGTCAAAGCGTGTTGTTTTGTATTTTGGTTATATAATTAACTTGCACCACAAAAATTTAAAGGTTTACATAAAAAACAAGAGGTGTGTTGATGAATAAAACGGAAAACAATCTTAAAGATGCATTTGCCGGAGAATCACAGGCAAACAGAAAATATCTTGCCTTTGCAAAGAAGGCTGACGAAGAAGGCTACAGTCAGATTGCAAAGCTGTTTAGGGCAGCGGCAGAGGCTGAGACAATTCATGCGCACAATCATTTAAAGGAACTGAAAGGTATCAGAACAACAAAAGAAAATCTTGAAGAGGCGATAGAAGGTGAAACGCATGAATTTAAGCAGATGTATCCGGCCATGATTGAAGACGCAAAGGCAGAGGGAAGCAACACTGCATTGAGGAGTTTTCATATTGCCAACGAGGTTGAGAAGATGCATGCGGCGTTGTATAAAAAGGCACTCGACAATATAGGAAAAAATGAGGAGACAGACTATTATATATGCAAGGTATGCGGGGCGACGATAGAAAATGAAGCGCCTGAAGTATGTCCTGTGTGTGGAGCAAAAAAGACGGCATTTTATAAGGTGGAATAGCAAAAGCGGTTTATGGTTTATACATGAGCGGTTGTGTTATTCGGTGTTGGTTGTGGATTGATATGATTAGTATTGGGAATTGAACAAAGAACATAGAACGGAAAATACAGGGCATCGGATACATAAAAATAAGACGCCGAACAATTGAGGTTTGTGGTTATATGTTGTTTCGTAATTTAAATGTCTGTATTTAGGGGAAAGATGATGAGAGTTGTGGCATTTCTTGGCAGTCCGAGGGTAGGAGGAAATTCAGACCTTCTTCTCGGTGAAGCGCTTAGACCTATATATGAAGATGGGCATGATGTCGTATTATTCAGACTCAATTCTATGAATATAAGACCTTGTCAAAACTGCCGTGGATGCGAACAGACAGGGATTTGCGTTATAAAGGACGAGATGGAGATGATTTACAGGGCTATAAGGGCATCTGACAGAATAATAGTCGCTTCTCCTATCTTTTTCTTTGGTCTGTCGGCTCAGGTCAAGACTATGATTGACAGGTGTCAGGCACTCTGGTGTGAGAGGTATCTTTTGAAGAAATCAATCCCGTCCGGTGAATACGGTAGGAAAGGTATGCTGATATTGGTGGGTGGTATGAAAAAGGAGATAGGTATCCAGTGTGGCGATGCTACTGCAAAGGCGTTTTTCAGAAGCATAAGCTTCCCTGAGCATGAGACTTTGAGCTTTATTGGCGTTGACCATAAAGGTGCAATCCTTAACCATCCTACAGCTTTAAAAGAGGCTTATGATGCTGGTAGGAAACTGGTTGCGAAATGACCGATAATATCTTAATTATAAAGGAGTTTTCATTCAATGAAGATAGAAAAGACATTGCAGAGCAAAAGGCATGGGGTTGATTTTGAAAACCTTAAATTTGGCGAGAGGTTTTCTGATCATATGGCGAGTTGCGAATACAGGGACGATAAATGGCAGACACCAGAGATTATTCCGTTTGGAAATATCAGCGTATCACCTGCAATGTGCTGCTTCCATTATGGACAAATGGTTTTTGAAGGACTCAAGGCATTTTATGCCGGTGACAGGATAAATATCTTCCGACCGGAAAAATACCATGAACGACACAACCGTTCATGCAAAAGGCTTTGCATTCCATATATGGACCAGGAGCTGTTTTTGAGCGTTATCAAGGCGCTCGTGACCCTTGATATCGATTGGGTTCCGAGGGGTAGTGGGACATCGCTTTATATTAGGCCTTTTGTGTTTGCTACAGAAAATTTTTTGGGTGTAAAGGTTTCAGATACATATAGATTTATGGTTATTACGTCACCAGTAGGCGCCTATTACAAAGAAGGTTTGAATCCAGTAAAGCTTATTACCTCAGGGGCATACACAAGGGCGGCAAGGGGTGGTCTTGGCGAAGTCAAAACCCCGGCAAATTATGCAGCGAGCCTTTTTCCTGCTGAGGAGGCAAAAAATAAAGGATATACACAGGTACTTTGGCTTGACGGTATAGAAGATAAGTTCATCGAAGAGGTTGGGACGATGAATATATGTTTTGTCATAAATGATATACTGATAACGCCTTCTCTGGATGGCACCATACTACCGGGAATTACGAGAGATTCTGTTATTTTCCTGGCGAAGGAATGGGGTATAAAAATTGAAGAGCGACCTATTTCAATCTATGAAGTCATTGATGCCTCAAAAAAAGGTACGCTCCAGGAGGTATTTGGTACCGGAACTGCTGCCGTGATTTCACCTGTAGGAGAGATAAGACATAAAGATGAAATCATTATGGTTAACAATGGTCGAATCGGTGAACTGTCCCAAAAGTTTTATGATGAAATAACCGGTATTCAGTATGGTAAACTCAAAGACAAATACGGCTGGACAATGTCAATCCTTTTATAACATTTTGTGCCATAATTGAGTCGATGGGTGCGTAAAAAGATAACAAACTTATAATGAATCCTGCCCCCTGACTGCTTGATACGGGAGGCAAATGCAGAAATAGTTTTTTTATAATGCAATACTATGCAAGTTTAAATTTTGGTTTGTGCTCAAGTGTCGAAAGGTGATTTTTCAGGAAATGAAATCGTGAATAACAATGTATTACCAATTACAACTCTTGCTGAAGGCGAAGAGGGCATCGTCCATTCTCTTGCAGGCGGCGAGGGTTTAACAAGTCGACTTGCCGGGATGGGCATTGTTTCCGGTATGAAAATAAAGGTTCTTAGGAATATCGGAAGGTTGATTATAGTCCATGCCTCAGGAACACGTGTTGCGCTTGGAAGGGGCGAAGCGCATAAGATACTCGTGACAAAGGTGCACAATAAATCACAAGATGAAAAGGCAAAAAAAAGGAAAAATCTCCTCGTTGCCCTTGCAGGACAGCCAAATGTTGGTAAATCGACCGTTTTTAATGTTATTACGGGGCTTTCCCAGCATGTTGGTAATTGGCCTGGAAAAACAGTTGAAAAAAAGGAAGGGTCTTATGTCTCTGACGAATACGATATTAGGATAGTTGATCTACCAGGAACATACAGCCTCAGCCCATTTTCAGAGGAGGAGAGGATTGCAAGGGATTTTATCATCCATAATCATCCGGACGCAATCATAATGATCGTAAATGCCTCTGTGCTTGAGCGAAGTTTATACCTGCTTGCTGAATTGCTCATACTTGGGCCACCGGTTGTTGTGGGTGTAAACATGATTGATGTTGCAGACTCTCAAGGTATACGTATAGACATTGAAGCGCTTCAGAAATCTCTAAATATACCTGTTGTCCCTATGGTAGCCTCAAAAAATAAAGGCATAAAAGAACTTCTCGACACGGTTATTCGTCTTGTAAACGATGAAATAATATTCAATCCAAAGATGCCAAATATATCGGAGGACCACAGGGAAATATTCGATGAGCTTTCTAAGATTGTGCATGGACATGTTCCTCCGCCTCATCAGGAGCAATGGACGGTTATAAAACTCATGGAAGGAGACTTTGAGGTTGCAGAAGAGATGCGGCAACTGATGCCTGTTAGCACGTGGAATGAAATTAACGCCCTGCTTGTTAAACATGATGATGCCCTTCGTGCAGTTGTTGGGGGGCGTTATGACTGGATTGAAGAGGTAACACGCGCAGCGATTTCAAGATTTAAAATGGGTCAAGTGCTCATAACAGATAAGATTGACCATATACTCACAAGGCCTGTAATTGGTGTGCCTGTGTTGCTCGGGATTCTTGCCCTTGTTTTTGTTGTTACCTTTAAGGTAGG
>MWEV01000188.1 GCA_002071245.1 Deltaproteobacteria bacterium ADurb.Bin026 | reverse complement strand
AAAATAGTTTGTAAGTCCTGCATGCTGAAGTTCCTTTTCCACGAATATCCTTGCGGCATTTGAGGCAACTATTAATATGTATTTTTTTTGCAGTACATCAAGAACTTCATATACATGTGGTATTGGCTTTATATGCGATTCAAATCTATCGAGAAGTTCATTTGCTGACACATGTAGATCAAATTCCTTCAACCAATATTTAATCTCATACCAGCGGATATCACCATCACCAACTCCGTTGTATTTATTGATTATATAATCTTTTGCCTCATCAATTGACATCCGATGTCTTTTTGCATACTCTTCTGGAATTCCATGATTCCAGACTACATCGCCGTAACCTGCATCAACAAGCGTTCCATCGAGGTCAAAAGAAACGATCTTTTTCATAATGTGCATTATAACATGATTTTGATCAATTCTCGAATTTATATTTTAGATTTGCGATTTGTCATTCTTTGCGTTAATGTATTAAGGGAAAGGATAGAAATTGGAAGAAGAAAATACAAAAAACGAGGTAAATTTGACCTGTGATGTTTCTACTGTATGTGCATCTATACAGAGTGCATTAGATTCGTCCGAAACGCTGTACAGGACTATATTTGAAAATACCGGCACAGCAACCATCATAGGACAGGATGATACAACAATTTTATTGGCAAACACGACATTTGAAAGCCTTTCAGGATATGCAAAAGAAGAATTAGAAGGCAAAAAAAGTTGGAAGGATTTTATAATCAAGCATGACCTTGAAAAAATGCTTAATTATCATCACCTGCGCAGAATAAAATCTGAGGCAGTTCCAAAAAATTATGAATTGCGGTTTAGAAACAGAAACGGGGATGTACGTGACATTTACATAACTGTAGATTTAATACCCGGGACCAATAACAGCGTTCTTTCCTTTATGGATATAACAGACCTTAAAAACGCTGAAAGAGAGATCCGTATATTAAATGAGGAACTCGAAAGACGTGTTAAAGAAAGAACAGCAGAGCTTGAAGCCGCAAACAAAGAGCTCGAGGCCTTTTCATACTCTGTTTCGCACGACCTGAAAACCCCACTAATAACAATTGAGGGTTTTGTCGGATTGCTTATAAAAAAATACTTGCCCAAACTTGACAGTAAAGCACAGCAATATTTGAATGCTATAGAAAAAAGCACCAAGCAGATGGAACAACTGATCAAAGACCTGCTTAGTCTGTCACGCCTAAACCGTCATGAATTTAATTCAGCCAACATTGACATGGAAAACCTTGCAAGGACGGTATTTTCAGAGCTCAAACTGGTAAATCAAGGAAGAAAAATCAAGTTTAATGTTGATCATATCCCGAGCGCTTATGGGGATGCCTCTCTCATACATCAGGTCTTTGTAAACCTTCTGTCAAATGCCATTAAATTTAGCAGAAAGTGTAGCCTTGCAGTAATTAAGATAGGTGCTTACGAAGAAAAGGATTTTAACACATATTATGTCAAGGATAATGGTATAGGCTTTGACATGAAGGATATAGACAAACTTTTTGGTGTCTTCCAGAGACTTCAAAGCGCTGATGAATACGAGGGCACAGGCATTGGTCTTGCCATTGTTCAAAGAATCATTACCAGACACGGTGGCAGGGTGTGGGGAGAGGGAAGACCCAACAACGGTGCAACCTTTTATTTCACAATGCCAAAACAAGTTTTATAGGGCTGTAGGGTGGCCAGACATGAACAAGAACCATGCAGATTTTATCGATGATTTTTTATGTTTAATCTGTTAAAATCAAACAACGACTGATATGAGGGGCATGTTAGAACCCCGGTTAATTAAATACTCAAATAGGAGGTATTTATGGCTGGAAAGGAAAAACCAAAAAGCGAAACAAAGAAGGTTGCCCAGAAATCATTAAAGGAGAAGAGGAAAGAAAAAAAGGAGAAGGCAAAAAACAAATAGATATCTTGTAGGTAAAATTAAAATATCTGAAAGAAACAGGCTTCTTTTTTCAATGTATTGTTTAACAAGCGCATAATTATTGTCATTAACATATTAAAAAGAAACTATCAAAGGAGGAAGCGAGATGAGAATTGTTCTATTAGGCGCACCTGGGGCCGGCAAGGGTACGGTGGCAAAACAGTTGACCGAATATGATGGTTCGGTACAGATATCAACCGGAGATATTTTGAGAAATGCTGTAAAGGCTGGTACAGAACTCGGAAAAACCGCAAAGGGTTTTATGGAAAGAGGCGAACTCGTTCCGGATCAGCTTATTATGGATATTATGGAAGCAAGACTTAAAGAACCTGATTGTCAAAAAGGATTTCTGCTTGATGGTTTTCCAAGAACCATTCCACAGGCGGAGGACTTGAAAAAACTGCTTGCCAAATTGAACATCAAGCTGGACAGGGTTATAAATCTCGATGTGCCCAAAGATGTGATTCTCGACAGGCTAACAACAAGAAGGACATGCTCAAACCCCGATTGTCAAGAGATCTATAACATAAAGAGCAAACCACCGACACCAGATGGAAAATGCGTAAAGTGTGGTGCACCTGCTGTTCAGCGTGCAGATGAAACAGTAGAAGCCATTACAAAAAGGCTTGAAACATACAACGAAAAAACTGCACCATTGATAAACTTCTATGAGAAAGAGGGACTTCTCAAGACCATCAGTTCATTGAGCAGCGAAGAGATTGTTGCACAGATAAAAGAAGCTGTTAAGTAATTAAGAACAAATAGATAACAGACTTC
>MWEV01000187.1 GCA_002071245.1 Deltaproteobacteria bacterium ADurb.Bin026 | reverse complement strand
ACAGGCATATTCTATGCCCAGGGCGTGAAGGCAAACGTGCTCTTCTTCGACAGAAAGCCTGCAAGCGAGCGACCATGGACTGAGGCTGTCTGGATATATGATTTGCGAACCAATATGCACTTCACCCTGAAAACAAACACCATGAAGTATGAGGACTTAAAGGATTTCATTGCCTGCTACAACCCTGAGAACAGGCATGAGAGGAGGGAAAGCGAGCGGTTCAAGAGATTTTCCTTTGATGAACTGATGCAGCGTGACAAGGTGTGCCTTGATATATTCTGGCTCAAAGATGAGAGCCTTGAGGACTCAGAGAACTTACCCGCACCTGAGGTGCTTGGAAGGGATATTGTGGAAAACCTCGAAGTTGCGTTGGAGCAGTTCACCAGCATTACTGAGGAACTCGAAAACCGATAATGGATAAAATTTACGAGCCCGAATCAATCGAAGATTTAATAAACACCTATAAAAACCCGCAATAAAGAAAGCACGCCATGGAATTACTGAAATGAGTGTTTGAACTGCATGAAGGAAAAAAGATACACTCAGGGCTGAAATAGCTGATGAATTGGAGAGGAATATTGAAAGGCCCAAAGATTAGAAAGAAAAGATGGAAGAAGCTGATAACAACTGAGCCATGGATGAACTGTTTACTTAATAGGCGTAAACACCTTGCCTATACATCAATATCTTAATCGTTTTTAACAGATTGCCGAAAAAAAGGCATATAGCCAAAAAATTATTCTCTCAGTTCAAGGGAGGAAACCGTGAAAAAAGTTTTTCCTTTGTTATTTCTCATAATCCTATGTTGTCTTAGATTAAACCGGCATGTCCTTCAGACTAACTCGTGTTTTGTATGAGCAGACATGCCGGTTACTGTGCAGGGACCTTTTGTTTTATTTAAAATGCCATTTCTGGCTTCCACACCTTCCATACAGTTCCGACAAGGTCAGGACCTGGAGTAAGAGTTGGTTTACCTGGCTGCCATCCGGAAGGTGTTGCCTCGCCTGTAGCCCTGACGTGCTGGAATGCCTTCACCTGCCTGATAAATTCGGCAATATTTCTGCCTACAGGGGGCGTCAAGACCTCCATTGCCTGAATTATACCGTCTGGATCGATGATAAAACGACCACGGATATCCACTCCTGCTTCATCGTCATATATACCGTAGACTTTACCTATCAGTCCTCCCGCATCGGATAGTATAGGGAAGGGCACTCCTCCGGGGACCATCTTTGAAAGTTCGTTTTCCTGCCATATCTTATGCACGAATCTGCTGTCCGTGCTCATTGCGAGAACCTGGACTCCCAAAGCCTTAATTTCGTCGTATTTGTAGGCGACCGCCGACAATTCGGTAGGTCAGACAAATGTAAAATCACCGGGGTAAAAGCATAGAACAACCCATTGTCCCTTGAATTCAGAAAGGGTAATATTTTTGAAACCTCCGTCAATGTATGCGCTTGCTTCAAAATCCGGAGCTGGTTTCCCGACTTTTGCAGTCATAAAATCCTCCTTTTTTATTGTCTGAGATGATTCACCTGATTCTTCCTTCGGGATACCTATAGGACCCCGTGAAGGTTTTACACATGACTCCTTTTGATCAACCATTTGTACCTCCTTTCCTTAAAAAGTAGTTACTACATAGCCATTGACAATACGCTTATAAATGATTTTCTTTCATATTCACCCCATTTAGAAGCATACATACAAAGGACATTGCTTCGCCGTTAAAAGCAAAAAGTGCAATTCATTCAAGATATTGCCTTCTATCCGAATAATATTTCGTCTCCGTTTCCGAGATAAAGATTACTTGCCGATCCGTAACGGGCTGTCCCTTTTACGACCGGATACCCAAGTTCTATCATCTTTTGAACAGCACTTACGCCTGTGCAGTGATTGCAGGCGAGCTTCTTGAAGTTATATTTTCCCATACCTTTTACTATCTGTTCTCCTTCGGGGTTGAGTGGACCGATTGGGGCTATATGGAGTCCTCCATATAGGGCATAAAGATTATCACCGCCTGCAAGCTTTTTTTGTGCGAAATCCACGTAGGTAAGGACATTCTGATGGCAGCATCCTGTGACGCATACAAGCCCTTTATCCTTTACATTGAAATATAGTGACTGTTCTCCTCTAACGCGGACAACGATTGGTAAATCAAATGTTACCGAAGCGCACCCTGGGTAAAGCTTATAAACTTTTCCGGGTTCGTGTTTTACCAACTCCCCTTTGTGTGGAATCCTGTTTTTAGCCTTTGCTTTCATAAATTCAGCGCCTTCAAGAAAGTGGTAGCCTTCGTCATAAAATGTGCTTGGAATTATGATTTTAATATTCGGGTTGTATTTAAGGGTTGTTTCGAGACCGAAGAAATGATCAAAATGCTCATGGCTTACATATAGAAACTCAATCTCTTTGTTGGCAAGCATTTTATCAATGCCTTCTCTTTTGTAAACAGTTTCCATATAATCGTTATTCCAGCCGGTATCGAGCAGGAATTTGTGTTTTTTCCCATCAAGGGTTTCTATTTCTATTAGATTGCAGCAACCACCGCTGTTTTTCGGATCCCAGTTTACCCGCCATTGGTTTGCCTTTGGGCCTCCCGAGGCACCCATGTCCTTCAGGAGTTTTTGCCCGTCAATCCATCCAACCTCTGATACGCATTTGATTTTTACACTTTTACATTGTCCGAAGTCTTCTCTGCCCGGTGTTTCAGCAAATGACATGGTTTTTGATAAATGAGAACCTGTGGCAAGTGCAACGCCTCCTACCCCAGCCATTTTCAAAAATTCTCTCCTGTTTAACCCTTCTTTTTTCATGTTCATTTACCTCCCCTTTTAATGTAGATTGTTTGGTAAACTTTGTTCTTTCATTTTCCTGTTTCATCAACGAGGGGTGCGTTTTTGTCTCCACACCATTCCTCCATTGAGCCATCATATATTTTGGCATTTTTATAGCCGAGGACTTCGCTGAGCACGAACCACCAGGAAGACGCAAATTGTCCTGTGCAGCACAATGCCACTATTTCTCTATCCTTTGAGTTACCAAGTGCCTTTGTTGCTATGGATTCGAGTTTTTCTCTGTCCTCGAAGGTACCATCCTGTTTAAATACGAGCGTATATGGGAGATTTATTGCACCGGGAATATGTCCTTTTCGCTTTAACATTGGATCCTCAATCAATCCCTTGTATAGGCGTTCAGGTCTTACGTCTATGATTGCAACATCCTTCAGGTGAGATTCAAGAACACGCTTTGATGTAACAACATTTTCATTAAATTGGCATCTATATTTGCTTCTTTGCCTTTTTACCCACTCGGTGGATATTGGGTAGTTATGTCTTGCCCATTTTTTGAAGCCACCATCAAGAATTGATGGACGTTTAATCCCTGCATATTTTAGGGTCCAGGCAACCCTGGTGGCGTTTATCCGTTGTTGATAAGTGTCTGTGTTGCCCACTATAATAACATGGGTATCTGCACGCATACCTGAATAACAGACTGTATCGGTAAGTTCATCTTTATGGGGGAGTTGACAGCTCAAATTGTTATCAGTTGTCCGCCATGCTGCATAAGTAAGGCTCAGGGCACCAGGGATGTGTCCTTCTTTGTAATCTTCAACCTTTCTGATGTCAAGAACGAAGACCGACTCATTTTGCAGGTTTTTATACAGCCATTCTGCAGATACAATGGATAAGTTGGTGTTTTCAGCTAGGACAATTTCTGAAGATATCAAAATCATTGAAAACACAAAAAAGCAAAAAAACATTTTTTTCATAATAGCCTCCATTGTTTCTTAAAGGTCCCCTGAAACTATGTCTGTTATATCCTTTTCTCTTAAAATGTTTCTTTTCCATGTCTTGTAAAGGGGCATAACATAGGGAAGCAGTTTCATGGAATAATATGTGGGGAATATCGGTAAACCAACAAAATCTCCGAAAACAATAAGCATAAGCAGGTTATTTAAATTGCCTTTTTCTTTTTTAAACTCACGCTCAAGTTCGTATACAGTCATTCCATAAAAAAAATCATTTAATGTGTTTTTGGTGTCTCTAAGCCAGTTGGAAATGTCTGTGAATTTATGACCCATTTTTACACTTTTTTTGTTCGGCTCACATATTTTTCGAAATAATCCATGATAGCCTTTTGTAGGCCTGTTGCGCCAAGTGCGGAGCAGTGAATCTTGAATTCAGGGAGGCCGTCAAGTGCGTTGACAATATCTTCATCGGTTATCATCATCACATCATCAAGGTTTTTCCCCTTAGCAAGCTCTGTCATGGCACTTGCACATGCAATGGATGCAGGGCAGCCTCTAATCTGGTACTTAACATCGGCAATTATATCTCCCTCAACCTTGATATAAACCCTCATGAAATCCCCACATTCAGGATCCCCTATCTCTCCGACACCGTTTGCATCATCAATGACGCCTGCGTTTCTTGGATTATTAAAGTGCTCAAGAACCTTTTTGCTGTACATAGCCATGACAATATTTTTATCTCCTTTGCCTATGAAATATTAATACTCAGTTGAATATTCAGCGCCATAACCCTTCTTATTTTCTGCCATAGGGGCATATTCTTTTTAGACCTGTCAGTTCACAGATGCCTGATGAAGTTACACCGTAAATAAGATAGTTTTTCTTGTATTGCTGGATTGCCCTCCATATTCCATCGAAGGTGCCATTAACAAATGTGGTTCCAGTTAAAAGAGCAATATCAGATTCCTGAATGAGTTTTTCTGTCATCGTATTTCCGTCCCAGACGATCACACCATACTTGACCGTACCTATATTCTGTTTGTTCAGATCTGTTATTCTTATGTTCTTTGGCCCAAAAAATGAACTCAATGCGTCTAATATCGCTGGATTCAGGCCGATAAGGCCGACAACCAACTCTTGACTAATATTGTTTTTTATATATGAGGCGATTTCCTGGGCGCATTTTTCAGGTTCTTCGTCTTTGCAGTGGAGTGTGTCCTCAATGATATTGAGGTGCTTTAGAACTGCATTCATAGTTGCTATAAAGATTGCCCTGTCTCCGTTGGTGACAAGAGGCATGTCGATAACCTCCCCAAGGTTTCCTA
>MWEV01000186.1 GCA_002071245.1 Deltaproteobacteria bacterium ADurb.Bin026 | reverse complement strand
TTGGCAAAGATGCGGTTGAGAAAACATTTTACCAATTTACAGAACAATTTCCACCTGTATCTGTATATAAGAATCAGATAAACACCAATGACTATATAGAGGGCAAAACATCTAACATTCCAAACAGATTGATTGTTTTGGAAGAGATGTTGCTTCTCTGGCTTGCAAATATGAACCCGGCCTTTTCCATTGTGTTTGAACTGTTCGATGATGCGACGCTGAAAAGGGAAACCGTATATCTAAAGGTCATTTCAGGGTTAAAGGATTTTTTTGGTACATCTCCTTTTTTCGGTCCATATAATCAAAATCTGATAGACATGCTGAGAAGCCCAGCGATAGCATCGCCGCATTCATTGCCCGGACAAATTGAATACATCAGAGAAAACTGGGGCTTTCTGCTGAAAAGGTTTCAGTTTAGAATTCTTGGAAGTCTTGACCTGATAAAGGAAGAAGAAAAGATAACCTTTACCGGTCCAGGGCCAACTGCAGCCATCAGCTTCAAGGCTGGTTTTGGTATGGAATTTGCCGAATCAGAACGTTTCAGCCCTGATCTCGCATGGATGCCACAACTTGTCCTAATTGCCAAAAACATATATGTATGGCTTGACCAGTTATCCAAAAAATATGGCCTACCAATAAGAAAGCTTGACCAGATACCGGATGAAGAGCTTGATATCATACAAAAACAGGGTTTTACTGGGTTGTGGCTTATTGGTTTATGGGAGAGGAGTCCTGCCTCACAAAAGATAAAACAACTTTGCGGTAACCCGGAGGCAGCACCATCCGCCTATTCCCTGTACGATTATACTATCGCAAACCATCTCGGAGGCGAAAACGCATACATGGTTTTGAAAGACAAGGCATGGCAGCGTGGTATCCGCCTTGCAAGCGATATGGTACCAAACCACACAGGCATTTTTTCCAGATGGGTTATAGAACATCCGGATTGGTTCGTTTCACTTAAACACAATCCATTTCCCTGGTATTCATTCCAAAAGCATAACCTGTCGCATGACGGACGGATCGGAATTTTCATAGAAGACCATTACTTTGACCGAACTGATGCTTCTGTAGTATTCAAGAGACTCGACAGACAAACAGGCGAAGAAATATACATATACCATGGCAATGATGGTACCAGTATGCCCTGGAACGACACGGCACAACTAAACTATCTGAAACCAGAAGTCCGTGAGGCCATGATCCAGACTATCATCCATGTAGCCCGTAAATTTCCTATCATTCGTTTCGATGCAGCAATGACATTGACAAAAAAACACTACCAAAGACTCTGGTTTCCAGAACCTGGAAAGGGAGGGGCAATCCCTACAAGGTCGGAATACAGCATGAATAAGGATGATTTCGATGCACATATACCTCATGAATTCTGGAGAGAGGTCGTCGACCGCATTGCATCTGAGGCACCTGATACACTTTTGATGGCAGAGGCTTTCTGGCTGCTCGAAGGCTATTTTGTGCGTACCCTCGGGATGCACAGGGTTTATAACAGCGCATTTATGAACATGCTGAGAGATGAAGAAAATGCAAAGTACCGCACCGTTATGAAAAATATACTTGAGTTTGATCCTGAAATCCTAAAGAGACTCGTTAATTTCATGAACAATCCCGATGAAAAAACTGCCGTCGAACAATTTGGAAAAGACAAAAAATATTTTGGTATCTGCACAATGATGGTCACAATGCCCGGACTTCCCATGTTTGGTCATGGGCAGATAGAAGGATTTACCGAAAAATACGGCATGGAATATAGAAAGGCATATTGGGAGGAAACGCCTGATTATCACCTCATTAAACGCCATGAAAGAGAGATATTTCCACTTTTGCATAATAAGTACCTCTTTGCCGGTGTTGACAACTTCCTTCTTTATGACTTTTTTACCGACAACGGCAAGGTTAATGAAGATGTCTTTGCGTATTCCAATAGATACGACAATAGAAGCGCACTTGTAGTTTACAATAATAAAAACAACCATGCGAAGGGCTGGGTTAAAAACTCTGTCGCATATTCAGTTAAAAACGAACAAGACGCCAAAAGGACGTTGATCAAGAAAACCCTGATAGATGGGTTAAATCTGGGCGTTGCTGATAATCTTTTCACAATCTTTAGAGATCATACTACAGAACTTGAATATATTAGAAAAAACATAGGGCTTCTCGATGAAGGTTTGTTTATTGAGCTTGAACCTTATGATTATCATGTTTTTATGGATTTCCGCGAGGTTCAGGATAACGAGAAACAACATTACGCATCTCTCACCTCATATCTCAATGGGCGTGGCGTTTCAAACATCTATGATGCGCTTAATGAGGTTTTTTTGCAACCCATCCACAGCAGTTTTTCCGAATTGATAAATCCGTATTCCCTCAAAAGATATATTGAAGCGAGCAATGATGTGTTTTTCGATAGACAAAAAACCGCCCGGAGAGAGATTTTAAATGATATTGAGTATAAAACATTAAGCCTGTTTCAGGCGATCAAACAATACACCAACATCACGGGGGATGAAACGGCACTTGCCAGCAAAATAATGCACTGTGCAAAATTCATAATTGAGATGCCCCATGTGGTTGATCATTTCAGAGATTATCAACAAGAAGATCATAAATACAATATTTCGGACATATTGCCCCAACAAAACAATTTGCATGACTTTTTGCACACGATTTTCTGCTGGTTGTTTGCCCACAGATTAGGATACATCGTTTCCAATGAACCGGAAAAGCCCGCGCTGAGCCGCAGTTGGATTGATGAATGGAAACTCGGTCTCATAATTTCCAATACACTTCTGGATTGCGGCTATGACAAAGAGCAAAGCTCATGGTCTCTTCTGACAACAAAGATACTGACAACACATCAAAATTGCCTGATAGAATCAAACGCTGAACTCATATTTCCAATACTCATGCCGCTCATTTCAGACCCAGATGTACAACTTTATCTGCAAGTAAACCGTTACAAGGAAACCCTGTGGTTTAACAAAGAGGCTTTCGAAAAACTTGCATGGTGGCTTCTAATGATTTCCATGATTAACGTGTTCTCTGATGCTTCATTGTCTTCTCATGACGCAGTGAAAAAAACCATTATATACCTTAACACATTCAACGAAATGCTCGACATATCAGAAAAATCCAATTTTCAGCTCGAGAAGTTGCTTGAAATCGCAAAAAACGGGGCGGACAAACCCGACCCCGTTCTTAATAACTCAAACTCAAAACTACCGAACAATAATAAACGCTAATCAGCCAAACCAGAGGTGTCTTCCTTACCTCTATCGACAGATGCTGTTTCATTTTCTTTCGGATGAGCAAGATGGAAATCGTGTATAGTTGTGTGCTTGGCTATTAAATCCTTTGTATCGACTACACCGAGCTGTTCAAACAGAAAGGAAAATTGGTCATAGAGTATCTCTGAAACCTTCGCCCTTATATCCTCTGGCATAGTCCATACCATCCATTTGAATGGGCCTGTAGCCTGTTTACGTGTACTGTAGGCGAATTGAGCAAATGTCTTACCTGCCTTCCACTCCCCTCTAAAATTATCAGCTAAAAACTGTTCGATCTCGCTCTGAGCACCTTTTATCTTATAAATTCCACTATCGAATGTGATATTCTGAAAACCTGTGGCAAGATGCACCTCTACTGCCTTGTTTTTTGGAAATAAACTAAATGCATTATTTGGCAAAGTCGATGCGCCGTGCTGAACCGAGCCTGCCCACCCGT
Source organism: Deltaproteobacteria bacterium ADurb.Bin026 (assembly GCA_002071245.1). Classification (GTDB taxonomy): domain Bacteria; phylum Desulfobacterota; class Syntrophorhabdia; order Syntrophorhabdales; family Syntrophorhabdaceae; genus MWEV01. Next base: position 3,369 of record MWEV01000186.1, on the reverse strand, counting down.
ATTTTCTTCCAAAATCTGTAGCCATCTTTAATATATCAAACGCTATTGCTACATCAGCCACTGTTCCGTCTGGAAGAGGTGTGCCCCCATGTGCAGTGCCATCATTCACAGCTATCTTACGAATACCAAGTGCTGGGTCAATACCAAGCCTTTTCATGTTTTCAACAATACCTTCGGCATACGCCTCGATGTCTTCTTTTCTCGTATTCATCTTGCCGACCTCACCTGTCTCTCCCCCTAATAATACTGTCCAGGGAATTCCAAGCTCCTTTTCCAGTGCCCTTACATCTGCAATCTTCTCTGCAGTAAGCCTTGCATTTTCCGCCTGCTGTTCCGAAAAAGACAGGTTTTCTTCGGTTCTTCTTTCAAAAGGAGACATATCAAGGTCAATTGAACCAAAACCTGCCTCCAACAGTTCTCTGATAAGGTTCCGATGGGCGTTTATTTCCTTTGCCCCCGCTTCGCCGCCGCTTCTAACAGGCGCAGATTTTAATTGCACATGATCTCCCTGCAAAAATATCGGACCTTCAAAACCCTCCAGCATTGCTGCGGCCTGTACCACAGAAGCGTATTCAGCAGGGCTTTGTTTGGTGTAACCCATCTCAGAACGAGCAATCTCAACAATCAATGCACCGACCTTTTTGTCATTCGCCGCCTTAAACATTGCCCTCGCAGTATCAAGGGTGCCAACGCGTATGTTGATCGCCGGAAACGACATCTCTTTGTCTATCCTGTTTTCTGCAATAGCAACATATACCTCTTGCGGAGAGGCAAGTTTTACATTCATTTGCTGTGCCCCTTCATATATTATCCATCTCGCCAATGCCTGCACATCCGGCGGTGCGCTCTTATCACCAAAGTCCGCTACATTTGCTGCCAATGTCGGCAACGAGGACTTGAAGGTCACTCTGTCTTCTATACGCAACTCACCATTAATAACAGTTGCACCCTTAAGACCATCGCTTAACAGTTCTGCCCTATTTTTAAATATCTTGATAGCAGATACTTCATGAATCATGTCAGCGCCATTTCTTGTAGCCATAGTGTTACCTCCTTTTTTTACGTTGTTTCTTAAAACATCTTTGCCTCGTCCACCTTTATCGTACATTAGCTGAAAAATATGTTAAATCATCAATAATACACATGTCCTGAAGGGTATATCCAATTTAACGATTTCTAAGCACTTGCGCAATCTCATCTACCAAAGGTTTAGAACCAACATAAAGGGCGGTCCTTTGGTGGTGCTTGGAAGGCACGATATCAAGTATTGGCGTTCCATTTTCATCGACAGCGCCCCCACCTGCCTCCTTACTCATAAATGCCACTACCGAAGCCTCATACATAAGCCTCAATTTCCCCTCTGGTCTGTTTTTCTTGGGGTTTGGATGATTCACAATTGCTGGATACATGAACATACCACCGTTAGAGAGTGTACGGTGGAAATCGCCTGCCAATGCGCCAAGATATCTGTATGAATATTTGCCAACATTTGCACTGATCCAGTCCTGTACGCCTTTAGCATAGGTAGTCTGATTTGCAGCGTTAAAGGACAACTCCCATGTCTTTTTGTCCTCGGGCAACATCATACGTACCGGCATTACATAATTCATCGTATCGTTTATATGAAACCTCCATGTACCAGCCTCTTTCAACGCAAGTGTAAACGTACCTGTAGGGATGACAAACATGCCCGCTGCTATATAATCTTTTCCAGCCCTTAAATGGCCATCTTCAGGACCTTCGAGGTTTCTCTTTGCAATACCAAAGAGAAAGCCAACCGGTAAACCATGGGCAACGTTAGACGAGCCATCAAGCGGGTCAAAATATATAAAATAGCGACCACCTTCTTCGTTTAACGGTATGATATCGTCCTCTTCCTCGCTTACTGCGTGAATCACCCTGTTTGTTGTTTTCAGATAATGGATTGCAATCTCATGAGCTATCTGGTCCATACGCATTACGTCTTCGCCCTGAACATTAATCTTGTTTGCAAGTCCCAAAATGCCTTTAAGGGCACCTGTAAGATAATAATGCTGTATATGTTTTGCCGCACTGATTAATGAATCCATAAGAATGAGGAAGTGATATGTGCGATTGTATTTCTCCTGATGCGCCAATAAAAAGTTCATAAAGGTTTGCTCAAGGTGTATCATAATTCAGCTCCTTTAAATATTTATTTGTACTTTTATTATATTCATTTACTACAAAGCCCTTTACTAAATCAACAATATGTTGCAATAATATATTAACGAAACTCTTATTATTGCGATAATATGATTATAATGCCATACAAAAGGAGAAAACTATGAAAATGAAAATAGCTGTCTTAACAGGTGGAGGAGACTGCCCTGGCCTTAATGGCGCCGTCAAATGGGTAACAAAAACTGCACTCGATTCGATACTATCTGGAAAACGATCTGTCTCTTTTGAGGTTGTTGGTGTTATTGACGGCTGGCGCGGGCTTGTAGATGTTAACCCTGAGGACCCTCAAAGTTGCGAAAAATATGTTAAACACCTTGACCAGGAGATTGTCAGAACATGGGATCGATACGGCGGTACCAATCTTGGGACGTCACGTACAAATCCATTTAACCCCAAAAATGACCGATCTGAGATATTAGTCGAAAACATCAAAAAACTTGGAATAGACGTTGTTGTTGCAATTGGGGGCGAAGACACACTCGGGGTTGCATATAAATTACACAAGATGGGGGTCAAAACTGTAGGCATTCCCAAAACAATTGATAATGACCTTATGGGAACGGATTATTCTCTTGGTTTTGACACCGCAATAAACGTAATCATGGAAGAGATTGATCGTCTAAGAACAACTGCAGGCTCTCACGGCAGAATTTTTGTAGTTGAAACCATGGGACGCCATGCTGGTTGGCTTGCATTACACGGCGGCGAATGCAGCGGTGCATACATAATACTAATACCCGAACATCTTTTTGATATGAACCATGTATGTCAATTATTGCAGGATAGAAAAGGAAGGGAGATAAACTATTCAATAATCGTTGTATCTGAGGGCGCAAAACCTACAGGACAACAGGAGTTTTTAAGAGATGGGAAGGTGGATGATTTCGGGCACCAATCTCTTGGAGGTATAGCAAGCTATGTGGCAAGCGAGATCGAAAAGCAGACAGGTTTCGAATCACGCCATCTCATTCTCAGCCATCTCCAGCGTGGGGGCACACCATCTGCCCGTGACCGTCTTATGGCCAGATGGTTTGGTATAGCAGCGGTTGATCTGATTATAAACGAGGATTTCGGACGTATGGTAAGTCTTTTGAGGGGCGAAATTACAAGCGTTCCAATGAAAGAGATCATCAATAATCTGAAGCTCGTCAATGTTGATAAATTTTA
>MWEV01000185.1 GCA_002071245.1 Deltaproteobacteria bacterium ADurb.Bin026 | reverse complement strand
GCCTCCCTAATACATTGTCTTGAATGGCTTAAGTTATAATCAAAAAAAATTATTGTCAAGAAAAATATTTCACAAAATAACATATAGAATAAAGCTAAAACAATTCGGTTATTTTTTAGATCCATTCCAAAATACCTCAAATTTTGCAACATATGATATTTAACTTATATCCCAGTTTTTTAAATTAAATGGATCTACAACCTCATTCTCATAAGATAAAACTGCTTTTAACGCACCACCCTTAATGCTACTTTTCATTTTTATCCTAAGCCAGCACTTACCTGCTATTATAACGGCTATTGCAAAGACAAACTGGATAATATAGTCAGTCAGATGGCTTGGGTTTTTAATTAATTTAACAATATATGGGTCTGTAATTATCATCTCTCCGCCTACCTTTCCAAGAATTGCAGCCCCTATATATGTTATAATTGGGAATCTATCCATTAATTTTGCAAGAAAATTACTTATGAAAACTAAAAATGGTATGCTGAGACCTAAACCAAAAATCAAAAGGGACATATTACCCTGTGAGGCACCTGCTACAGCAAGGATATTGTCAAGGCTCATTGTAAGGTCTGCTATCAATATTGTTACTATTGCCTGCTTGAGGTTCGTCGCTGTTTTCTTGTGCTCATCTTCCGGTGCCCCATCTATGAATAATTTGATGGCAATCCATATAATCAGAAGACCGCCAAAAAGTTTAACAAACCCTATATTAAGCAACTGAGCGGCAAAAAATGTAAGGACGATTCTTAAAAGTATTGCCGCACCAGTTCCCAGAATAATACCTTTCTTTTTCTCTGCGGGAGGTAATTTATTAACTGCCATTGCAATAACAACGGCATTATCACCTGAAAGAACAAGATTTATTAATATAATGCTGAAAAGGGAACCAATAAAATTCCAGTTTAAAAAATTAACTAAATCCATACTATGCCTCCTGTGCTTATATCCTCATCTTCAAATATCTTCTTTTTCATTCGTTTCGTTTACTGATGATAATATTAAGATAACGAGGGCTTAATAGACAATAAGGGGATCCCTTATTTTAATGTTCTATTAGTATGAATTTGTTTGTAGAAAAATATTAGTCTAAGGGTTATTCATAGAGAGGCGATACCTTCTCTTATAGCATATTTTGTAAGCTCTGCTATACTATGGATATTCAATTTTTCCATGATCTGTTGACGATGTGTTTCTATGGTTTTTACACTTACATTAAGAAAAGAGGCTATCTGTTTTGTAGATTTTCCTTCTGCAATGAGTTGAAGGACCTCCCTTTCCCTTGCCGTAATCTTCGTGAAAACCGTTTCTTCATTCTTTGGCATAGAGATTATGTATTCTTTTATTACTACATCCGTAATTTTTGGACTAAGGTATGGTTGCCCTAACATTACAGTCTTGATCGCCAACGCGAGTTCCTCAAAGGCACTGTCTTTCAAAAGATAACCAGAAGCCCCCGCCTTCAACATCTGTAGAACAAATCGCCTGTCGGAGTGCATCGAAAGCGCTATAACTTTAACCCCCTTTGTTTCAGAAATAATCTGGCGCGTAGCTTCAATACCGTTCATATCCGGCATACCAATATCCATAATAACAATATCTGGGTTAAGGTTTTTGGTCAACCTTACAGTTGCGATACCATCATTTGCCTCACCGACAACCTCCATATCGGGTTCCTTTTCAAGTAAAGCCCTTAAACCCTCTCTTATAATTTTATGGTCGTCAGCCAAAATTATTTTTATACCCATTTTTCTCCCTCTGTTTAAATTTTAAGCGGTGCCAAAAGGCAAATCCTTGATGAACGTCCCCTCTGTGCACGTATTTCCATCTGTCCTCCCAAATGACTCAATCTTTCCTTTATACTAAAAAGACCAAACCCTTTATTTTTGTTCATATAAGAGTTCAAATTGGAAACACTAAAACCAATCCCATCATCAGCAACATGAATTGAAATATTGTCCCCAAACCTTCTAACAGTTACCTTGACCTTTTGAGCATTTGCATGTTTTGCAACATTTACAAGCAATTCACGAACAGCGGTAAAAAGAAAAACACGCACCTCATCGCTTAACGGCTTATGCTGGTTATCATTCTCAAACTCATACTGAATACCATGCTGCTCATGCATCTGTTCTGCAAGCCATTCCAGCGCAGCCTCGAGTCCCAGTTCATATAAAATTGGAGGGCTTAATTCAAAAGTCAGCGATCTTGTATGGAGAATGGCCTGCTCTAAATAGCTTCGCAACTCTTTAAGATCACGCAGTAGATTATCATCCTTTGAAATATTAATGAGCGCTCCAAGTTTGATTTTAGAAACAGCAAGTATTTGGCCGATCTGATCATGAAGTATTGTGGCAATGTGGCGCCTTTCCCTTTCTTCAGCAAGCGAGAGGTCTGAAGCCAAAGAGCGCAGTTGTCTTTGGTAAGATTCCAATTTTTCTTCTACCTTCTTTTGCTCACTCATATCTTCAACGGTACCTTCGTAATAGATAACCGTTCCATCCGCAGCATGGATTGCCTTTGCATTTTCTCTGACATAGATAACAGTTCCATCACGACGCCTCCATTTTGCTTCAAAACCTTTGACCTTTTCATTTTTTTCAAGTTTCCTCTTTATTTTCTTCTTCAAATATGTAGGTTCATAGTCCGCCTTTTTTAATGGTGACGCAGCAATCTCCTTAAATGAATTGTAACCAAGCATCCTCACTAAAGTAGGATTAGCCATAAGTATCCGACCATCCGGGTTAACACGATAAATACCCAGAGGCGAATTTTCGAAAAGGTTTTTATAACGTTCCGCGCCCTTTCGAAGCATTTCTTCAATAAGTTTTCTTCGGTTCAGTTCAAGGACAAGTCTTTCGTTTGCCACTCTCAATTCGGCTGTTCGTTCAGCCACTCTTATTTCAAGGCTGTCCTTTGCCTTTTTAAGCGCTTCCTCTGTCTGTTTATATTTTGTTATATCATTGGCAATCTCCATAATAGCAATAGGACTTCCATTTACATCCTTCCTTAGTACCCAATGACTGTCAACAGTCAATCTTTTACCATCTTTGCTTTTATGAACAATCTCACCCTTCCAGCGTCCTTCGCTGAAAATCTTTTGCTTTATATTTTGTAACGGTTCAGGAAATTCTGTTCCAAGCAGTTCGTGGACATCGCTACCTATAGCCTCTTCTTTTGTCCAACCATACCTAATCTCGGCACCACGATTCCAGAACATGATTCGTCCGTCTATGTCGCTTACCAATATTGCATCGTCAGCTATATCAAGCAATTCAGCCTGTTCCTTTAGTCTTTCGGCTTGTTTTTTAAGCTCCTTTTCGGTTGATATACGTTCTGTAACATCTCTAACGTTTACCATTATAACTTTCGAATCAGCATAGCTTATCAGCGTAGAGCTTATCTCTACATCGATAAGGTCTCCATTTTTTGCTTTATATTGGCGTAGACCGGACAGATACTCTCTTTTCTGAGATACC
>MWEV01000184.1 GCA_002071245.1 Deltaproteobacteria bacterium ADurb.Bin026 | reverse complement strand
CCATATAAAAATATGCGTAATGTAATGTGGGTAACAGTAATCTGCACACTAACAGGATATTATGTCATTCATTTCAAGGAGGCATTGTATGTCCGACTTTTATCAAACTGGCACTGTCGCTACATTGCATCGCTTAGGGAGAGAAAACGTAGATATCATAGAAAAGAAGCTCGTCCGATACGCCTCGGAAAGACCGATCGCGCTTGTATTGCCATCCCTTTTCCGTGAACTCGAAGGTGAAGCCCTCAAAAATATACTTGAAGAGCTACAGAAAGTACAATATATAAAGGAAGTTGTCATAACTCTGGGGCCCGCCTCTGAAAAAGAGTTCGTTGCAGCAAAAAACTATTTTTCAATACTCCCTCAAAAAACCCGTCTGATATGGAACAACGGAAAGAGAATCAGGAAGATATACAAGGCGATCGAGTCTGAAAACCTTCCAACAGGATTAGAGGGAAAAGGCAGATCTGTATGGATGTCTTACGGTTATATTTTGTCACGGTATGAATTCAATGCCATAGCGCTCCACGATTGTGATATCATCACTTATAATAAAGACATGCTTGCCCGACTCTGTTATCCAGTTACAAATCCCAGTCTTGATTACAGTTTCTGCAAGGGCTTCTATACAAGGGTTACTGACAAGATGCACGGCAGGGCCACAAGACTCCTTGTTACACCGCTTGTAAGGGCACTTGAAAAGATAATAGGATTTCATCCGCTCCTTGTGTTTTTTGACAGCTTCAGGTATATCCTCGCCGGTGAATTTTCAATGGACATCAACCTTGCGAGAATAAACAAAATCCCGGGAGACTGGGGGCTTGAGGTGGGCACCCTTGCGGAGGTTTACAGAAACACATCGATGAACAGGGTATGCCAGGTCGACATAGCAGACAATTATGAACACAAGCACCAATCTCTGTCCGCTGAAGATGCTACAAAGGGTCTGCACAAGATGTGTATTGATATTTGTAAATCTATTTTCAGGACATTGGCGTCTGAAGGAATTGTTTTTTCAGACGGATTCTTTAAAACACTTGTCGCCACTTACGCAAGGACAGCCCAAGATATGCTAAAAAGATATGAAGACGATGCCTCTATTAACAGTCTGTTTTTTGACAGGCACGAGGAAAGCCTCGCCGTTGACACCTTTACAAAAGGCATAAAAAGGGCGGCAGAGTTGATTATGAAAGACCCGCTTGGCGTCCCGCTCATTGCAAGTTGGGACAGGGTAACAGCGGCGATACCTGATATACTCGACAGGATTCAAGAGGCTGTAGAAGAGGATAATAAATAATCTGGGAAAGATAAATCTATGAAATGGCACCAGCCTGATGTGGAAGGTGTTTCTACTGAATACGATACCTGTATCGAGAAACTTAATTCTTCAGAAGCAAAGGGCGACTGAAAGGGTTCGTCCATAACAAGTTGCCCGAGGCAAAAAGGGGTAGGAATGATCATTTGGTATAACCATGCAAACGCTTAATATTGATAATGAGTTGTACGCCAAAACAAAAACAATAGGAAAAACAGATATCGTTATCGGCATACCAAGTTACAACAATGCTCGGACAATAGGTCATGTGGTGCGTGCGGTGCAGGCCGGCATTGCAAAGTATTTTCCTGACAAAAGGGCTGTGCTTGTAAATTCTGACGGAGGTTCAACAGACGGAACAATGGAAGTGGTTCAAAGCACAACCGTAGATGATTTTGCATCCATACTGCTTACGCACAACAGGGAAACCTTCTTCAAGATTGCAACCCCCTATCATGGAATTCCTGGAAAGGGCAGTGCATTCAAGACTATATTTGAAATTGCCACATCCCTTGATGCAAGGGCATGTGCCGTTGTTGATTCAGACCTGCGCAGCATAACGCCTGAGTGGATAGAATTGCTCATAAAACCCGTGCTATATAAAGACTTTGATTACGTTGCCCCGCTATACCAGAGGCACAAATATGACGGCACTATTACAAACAGCATCGTTTACCCATTAACGCGGGCACTTTATGGAAAAAGGGTCAGGCAACCAATAGGGGGAGATTTTGGCTTCTCAGGGAAATTATCACAGTTTTTCTTGACAAAAGATGTATGGAAAACAGATGTGGCACGCTACGGCATAGACATATGGATGACGGTAACCGCGGTTGCAAACAATTACAAGATTTGCCAGTCCTATCTTGGCGCGAAGATACACGACCCAAAAGACCCTGGCGCAGACTTGAGCGCCATGCTTTATCAGGTCGTAGGCTCAACCTTTGATCTCATGGAAGAGTATTACCAGATATGGAAAGATATCGAAAAAAGTGAAGATATTCCTGTATTCGGTTTTTTTTATGATGTGGGACTGGAACCGGTAAGTATAAATATTGAGCGAATGGCGGACAAATTCCGAATCGGCGTGAAAGAGCTTAGCTCAATGTGGGCAAGTATCCTTTCGGAAAACATTACACATTTGCTTGGCGAGCTTTCAACGAAATCTATCGATGGCTTAAGGCTGCCGGACGATGTATGGGCAGAGATAGTATACAGCTTTGCGCTCGCTGCACACAAAAAGGTGATGAACAAGGAACATCTTATAAAATCGATAACACCACTCTATCTTGGAAGAACCGCCTCGTTTATAATCGAAAACATGGAGAGCAACGGACAAGAAGTTGAGGAAAGAATTGAAAAACTTTGCTTAACCTTCGAGGCATTGAAAGGCAACCTGCTTCAAGGTTGGTCGTAAGAGGAGAACAGCCATGAACATCGTTCAAAGAATATTTATAGAGCCGCTTCAAAAATGCTATGAAAATATGCTTGTTTTTCTTCCAAACCTGCTCACGTCTATTGTTATACTCATCGCTGGGGTTGTTGTTGCCTATCTGTTAAAAATAGTGATATCGCGCATCTTGAAGGCAGTCAAGGTTGACCGATTTGCTGAACGTTTTGGTATTTTTGAGGTTCTCTCGAAAGGAGGGGTAAAGGAACCCCTTTCCGTGCTTATATCTAAAATTGTTGAGTGGATTATTGTATTCACATTTATCATCATAGCAATGCAGAACCTGAAAATTCCCACCGTCGAGCACCTTATCGAGAAGCTTTTTATGTATCTTCCAAACATCCTTGTTGCAGCATTTATTCTTGTGCTCGGCTATATTTTAAGCGGTTTTTTTGCAAGGGCAATCCTTATTGCATCGGTGAACGCAGGGGTTAAAAGCTCCGGTCTTATTGGAAAATTTACCAGGTTCGCAGTATTCTTGCTCGCTGCAACCATGGCTCTCGAACAACTTGGTGTGGGAAAGGACACCGTAGTTGCAGCATTCATAATTATTTTCGGCGGGCTTGTGCTTGCAGCAGCAATTGCCATCGGTCTTGGAGGCAAAGACATTGCGAGAGAATACCTCGAGAAAAGGATAAAGGGTGGCGAGGACAAAGATGATATAAATCACATCTAACAACACTATAAACATGAATCGCCGAGCTAATAAAAAAACAACCCTCAAATTTTCTTGAAATATTTGAAATCATATGGTATTTATACCACGCAGTTTAATTTGCACGCCATTCAATCAACAACAAGGTGCAGACATCTGTCTGTTGTTGAAATGCGAATGAGCGGAAGATAAAAAAACCAGGAGGATCAATGTCTAACCTAACCATTAAACAATTACTCGAAGCAGGCGTACATTTCGGACACCAGACAAAAAGATGGAATCCAAAGATGAAGCCTTACATATTCGGTGCTCGCAACGGCATATACATCATTGACCTGCAAAGAACATTAAAAATGTTTAAAGAGGCTTTCAATTTTGTAAGAGAGGTTGCGTCGAGAAACGAATACATCCTATTTGTAGGTACAAAAAAACAGGCCCAGGAGGCTATCCGCGAAGAGGCAACAAGGTGTGGCGCATTTTATGTGAATGTAAGGTGGCTTGGCGGCACAATGACAAACTTCCAGACAATCGAGAAAACCATAGAAAGATTCCGCAAATATGAGGAATTAAAAGAAAGCGATGTATTTAAGGTGCTCCCAAAAAAGGAGGCTATCGGGATAGAAAAGGAGATTGCAAAACTCGAAAAAAATATAGGCGGCATTAAGGATATGGACCGTTTGCCTGGCGCAATCTTTATTGTTGATCCCAAGAAGGAATATATAGCGGTGAAAGAGGCAAAAAAACTCGGCATCCCCACCGTAGGCATTGTAGACACAAACTGTGACCCCGACGACATAGATTACATAATACCAGGAAATGACGATGCTATCAGGGCAATCAAACTTATAACAATGAAAATTGCCGATGCAGTTCTCGAAGGCAAGGAACTGTATGTTGAGGAATTCCAAGGGAAGGACGAGGAACCCGCTGAGGAACCCAAGCCTTTTGTCGATGAAAGCCTGCTCGAAGAAAAATATGAGGAATTTTACGAACAGTAAATCAACAAAACATTAAACTGTTAAAATCGACTCATTGCCCATCGCAAAAGGATTGGCGGCCTTACAAAAGATTACAGGGTGTATGACGACCATTTTTCTATGGGTTATGGGTTAATTAAAGGAGGATTGATGGATATATCAGCAGAACTTGTAAAAAAATTAAGAGAAAAAACAGGCGTTGGCCTGATGGATTGCAAAGAGGCATTAAAACATGCCAATGGCGACATGGAAAAGGCTGTTGAATACTTGAGAGAAAAAGGTCTTGCCAAATTACAAAAAAGATCGGGCAGGGCAGCATCCGAAGGTGTAATTGCATCATATATACACACCGGAGGCAAGGTTGGTGTAATGGTTGAGGTGAATTGCGAAACAGATTTTGCCGCAAATTCCAAGGATTTTCAGGAATTTGCAAAAGATGTTGCTATGCAGGTTACTGCGGCAACTCCTCTGTATGTCAAAAGGGAGGACATTCCCGAGGACGTAAAGGCAAAGGAAAAGGACTTATACAAAAGACAGGCGCTTGATTCAGGAAAACCAGAAAAGATTATTGACAAAATAGCGGAAGGAAAGATGGAAAAGTTTTACCAGGAAGTCTGTCTGATGGAACAGCCATTTATTAAAAACCCCGATATAACAATTAAGGGGCTGCTGGAGGACCTTGTCGTAAAAATTGGTGAAAATGTCATCATAAAGCGTTTTGTGCGTTTTCAACTCGGAGAAACAGCAGCAGAATAATATGCGATTTAACAGGATTCTTCTAAAACTTAGCGGCGAGGCACTAATAGGAAAAGAGGACCACGGCATTGACCCGGAAACCGTAAGGGATATTGCGTTTCAAATCAAGGGCATAAAAGAACTCGGGGTAGAGATAGGCATTGTAATAGGTGGCGGAAACATTTATAGGGGCATGAGGGCAGAAAAACAGGGCATCGACAGGGTAACAGGTGATTATATGGGTATGCTTGCAACACTAATGAATGCCCTTGTACTTGAGGATGCACTTAAGAAAACAGGTATAGCCGCAAGGGTACAGAGTGCGTTGCAGGTAGAAAAGATTGCCGAATCATATTTCAATAAAAAGGCCATAGAAGACCTGGAAAAAGGCAGGGTTGTTGTGTTTGCATGTGGCACTGGAAATCCCTTTTTCACCACAGACACTGCAGCGGCGCTTCGAGCCCTTGAGATAGGGGCAGATGTACTTCTGAAGGCAACAAAAGTGGATGGAGTATACGACAGGGATCCTGAAGTCCACAGTGATGCGGTGTTCTTTTCTGAAATTTCCTATATAGACGTACTCAACAAGGGGTTGAAGGTGATGGATGCAACCGCTATAAGCCTTTGCATGGACAACAACCTCCCCGTAATAGTTACAAACATCAAAAAGAAAGACAATTTGAAAAAGGCGGTGCTTGGGGAGCCTGTAGGAACTATAGTTAAGGGGGTCGATACACTATGACTAATGACATAACGATTGAGCTTGAAGATAAACTCAAAAAGACAACATCAACGCTTCAAAAGGACCTGTCAAAGTTAAGGACTGGCATTGCGAGCGTTTCGCTTCTTGATGATATAAAAATAACATATTATAATCAACCCACCCCACTGAATCAGGTAGCTACAATTGGGGTATTGGACAGCAGAACCATTACCATTCAGCCATGGGACAACTCAGCAATATCAGAAATAGAGAAGGCGATCCAGAAATCAGACCTCGGCGTTAATCCAATGTCCGATGGCAGGGTAATAAGGCTCGTTTTTCCTAAACTTACAGAGGAGAGGAGAAAAGAGCTTACAAAAATTGGCAGCAAAATGCTTGAAAACACAAAGGTTGCCATGCGGAATGTCAGAAGGGACATAAACGAAAAGCTAAAAAAGATGGAAAAAGACAAGCTCATCTCAAAGGATGACCTTCATAAACAACAAGAGGATGTCCAGAAGACAACAGACAGATATATTCAAACTGCTGAAAAGATTTATTCTGAAAAGGAAAAAGAAATTCTGGAGATCTGAACCTTTAATGTCTAAGCTTGAACAATCCAAGCTCCCGGCACACGTTGCAATAATAATGGACGGAAACGGCAGATGGGCAAAAATGAGGGGTTTGCCGCGTGCAGAGGGGCACATACATGGACTTGAGTCAGTCAGAAACATCGTTACCTTAACAAGAAAATTGCACATTCCATTTCTGACGCTTTATGCATTTTCTAAAGAAAACTGGACAAGGCCAAGGGCAGAAGTTAAAAAACTACTTACGCTTCTCGGTAGTTTTCTTGAAAGTGAATTGCAACTGATGATGGACGAGGATATACGTTTTCGTGTTGTAGGCAACATTATGGACTTTCCAAAAAGATTGCAGACTCAACTTAATGCGGCCATGCAAAAGACATCGAATAATTCATCGCTTTCTCTTAATATTGCGCTAAGCTACAGCGGCAGAGAAGAAATCCTTAACGCCGTCAGAGAGATTATAAATGACGTAAAAATGGGGCACATAACAAACATAGATGAAAATGTCTTTCAAGGTTATCTATACACGAAAGGCATGCCTGATCCAGATTTACTGATCAGGACAAGCGGGGAGATAAGGGTTAGCAATTTCTTGCTATGGCAGATTGCGTATACAGAGATATATGTTACAGATACACTCTGGCCCGACTTCAGAGAAGATGCTTATATGAAAGCGCTGACAGAGTATACAAAAAGAGAGAGACGTTTTGGAAGTGTAAAGGAAAATTCAAGTGGGAGAGCTTAAGAAAAGGTTAGTCGCTTCTTTTTGCATTGCACCTTTTATTGCATCGGCCTTTTATTTTTTGCCCGATACGTGGTTTTCCATTATGCTCTTATTAATTGCGCTAATTGCGATCTTTGAACTGGCATCAATGTCAGGGACAGACGAAAGATATGTGCTTCTGGTTCTTACTGTTTTGTGCATTATTCCTCTGTACTTCAAATTGTTTTTTTATTATGCAGGTTGTCTATTGTTTGTACCTCTTATCTTTTTGATTTATAAAATAATGAAAGGTGAAAGTAAAAAACCTGGTATAAACGAAGGGATCCTTAAAGGTATTTTTATTTTTTTCATTGGCGAGATATTCGTTATTTTCCCGCTTTATCACCTGTCACTCTTAAAGCAGAC